>NZ_WWIQ01000021.1:148305-151693 GCF_009862985.1 Streptomyces sp. SID5464
GCTTGCCCGGGTGGCTCCACATGAAGCCGAGGTAGGCGCGGACGTTCGCACGCCGCTGCCACCAGTCGCCCGGCGCCTTCGACACCAGCGCCTGCTTGCCGTGCACGACCTCGTCATGGGAGATCGGCAGGACGTAGTTCTCGCTGTACGCGTACACCATCGAGAACGTCATCTCGTGGTGGTGGTACTTGCGGTGCACCGGCTCGTGGGCGAGGTACTCCAGCGAGTCGTGCATCCAGCCCATGTTCCACTTCAGCCCGAAACCGAGCCCGCCGCGGTCGGTGGGCTGCGTCACCCCGCCCCAAGCCGTCGACTCCTCGGCGATCGTCACCACGCCGGGGGCGCGCCGGTACACGGTCGCGTTCATCTCCTGGAGGAACGCCATGGCCGCCAGGTCCTCCCGGCCGCCGTAGGCGTTGGGCTCCCACTGGCCGTCCTCGCGCGAGTAGTCCAGGTAGAGCATGGACGCCACCGCGTCCACGCGCAGCCCGTCGATGTGGAACTCCTCGCACCAGTACACCGCGTTCGCCACGAGGAAGTTGCGCACCTCGGTGCGGGCGAAGTCGAACTCGTAGGTGCCCCAGTCCGGGTGCTCGGCGCGCCGCGCGTCCCCGGGCTCGTACAGCGGGTCCCCGTCGAACCGGGCCAGTGCCCAGTCGTCCTTCGGGAAGTGCGCCGGCACCCAGTCCATGATCACGCCGATGCCCGCCCGGTGGCAGGCGTCGACGAAGTACCGGAAGTCGTCCGGGCTGCCGAGCCGCGCGGTCGGCGCGTAGAAGCCGGTGACCTGGTAGCCCCAGGAGCCGTGGAAGGGGTGCTCGGCGACCGGCATCAGCTCGACGTGGGTGAACCCGAGGTCCTTGACGTACGCCGGGAGTTCCTCGGCGAGCTGCCGGTAGCCCAGCCCCGGCCGCCAGGACGGCAGATGCACCTCGTACACCGAGAACGGCGCCTCGTGCACCGGCCTGTCCGCGCGGTGCGCCATCCACTGAGCGTCACCCCACTCGTAGTGCGAGGCCGTCACGATCGACGCCGTGTCGGGCGGCTCCTCGGTGCGGCGCGCCATCGGGTCCGCCTTCAGGAAGCGGTGGCCGTACCGGGAGGTGATCTCGAACTTGTAGGCCGTGCCCTCGCCGACGCCGGGCAGGAACAGCTCCCACACGCCGGACGCGCCGAGCGACCGCATCGGGAACTGCGTCCCGTCCCAGTAGGTGAAGTCCGCCGCGACCCGCACGCCCTGCGCGTTCGGCGCCCACACCGTGAACCGGGTGCCCGTCACGCCCTGGTGGGTCATCGGCTGCGCACCGAGCGCCTGCCACAGCTGCTCGTGCCGGCCCTCGCGGATCAGGTGCAGGTCGAGCTCGCCGAGCGCGGGCAGGAAACGGTACGGGTCGTGCACCTCCTGCTCGCCGCCCTCGTACGCCACGTGCAGCGTGTAGGCGGGGATCTCCGCCAGCGGCAGCACGCCGGAGAACAGGCCGTCGCCCTCCGAGACGAGCGGGGTGCGCTTGCCGCCGGTCACCACGCTCACCGAGCGGGCGAAGGGGCGCAGCGCCCGGAACACGATCCCGCCCGGGACCGGGTGTGCGCCCAGCAGGGCGTGCGGATCGTGGTGGGCGCCCGCCAGCAGGCGTCCGCGGTCCTCCGGGCTCAGGGCGGGCGCGGTCGCGCCCGGGACCGGGCCGGACGGCTCCGGGATTGAGGTGTCGCGCAGGGCCACGGCTCAGTCTCCTCTCACAGCGAGGCGCTCGATCGCCGCCATCGGTACAGGCAGCCAGTCGGGGCGGTGCCGTGCCTCGTACAGCACCTCGTACACGGCCCGGTCCGTCTCGTAGGCCCGGAGCAGCCCGTGCTTCTTGCGCGGGTCCCAGCCGGCGCGGGCGGCATAGCCCCCGCAGTAGGCCTCGCGGCAGCGTCGCGCCCACTCCGGGCGCCAGGGGCGGCGCTGCCGGGCGGCGTAGTCGAAGGAGCGCAGCATCCCGGCGATGTCCCGCACGGGGGAGTGGGCGCTGCGCCGTTCGGAGAGCGGCCGGGACGGCTCGCCCTCGAAGTCGATGACGAACCACTCGCGTCCGGCCCGCAGCACCTGACCCAGGTGCAGGTCGCCGTGGATGCGCTGGGCGGGCGGCCCGGCGTCGCAGGTGGTGAGGGCGGCGAACGCGGTCTGCAGGCCCGGCACGTACGGCTGGAGCGCGGGCACGCAGTGCGCGGCGGCGGCCAGCCGCTCGGTCATCGCGGTCGCCGTGCGCCCGTTCTCCCCGGGCTCGCCGACCGGGAAGGCCGAGGCGAGCGCGAGGTGCACCTCCGCCGTGGCCGCGCCCAGCGCCCGCGCCTGGACCGTGAAGTCGTCGCCGGCGGCCAGGGCGTGCAGCGCCAGCGTCCAGCCGTCGGAGGCGTCCCGCAGATACGGCTGGAGCACGCCGAGGGTGGCCTTGAACGGATGCTTCGTCTGGAACCAGGCCACGGGCGCGGGCACCCGGTGGCAGCCCTGCCTGGCCAACGCTCCCGGCACCTCCAGGTCCGGGTTCACGCCCGGCTGGATGCGCCGGAAGACCTTCAGGATGTACTCGTCGCCGTACACCAGCGAGGAGTTGGACTGCTCCGCGTCCAGCAGCCGCGGCACGAGTCCGCCGGGCACCGGCTGGTCCGGCTCGCAGTCGAACCGCAGGGGACCGGCGGTGCCGGGGTGCCGCAACCGGTCCAGGAGCAGCTGAGCCGAACGGGGGTCGTGCAGCGCGTCGTAGACCGTCAGACCGGCCAGCGGCCCGTCCTGGACCCGCCCGATGAGCGCCCGTCCGAGACGCGGCGACGGGTGCTCCCGTACGCCGAGCAGGAGCTGGTAGCAGTCGCCGGCCGGGAGAGCGCCGCCCGGGGAGGGCACACCCGTGTGACCGGCGTGACCGGCGTGGACCAGCACGTGCAGACAGCCCGGGAACAACTCGGTCATCGACAGCAGGCCGAGCTCCGTCACGGGCCGGTCCTTGCCCGCGAACCAGCGCTGCCGGGGCAGCCAGTCGCGCAGCAGCCCGCCGAGCGACTCCATGGGCTCGGCCAGGCGCGTGAGACTCGGGCGGAGGGATGCGGTCTTCGGCATGGTCACGCCTCCTTTCGTCGGCGCGTGCTCACAGTCGCCGGCCGATGCGGGATGCGACTCGAGTGAGCCGGAACCAGTAGAAGCCGTGGCCCCCGAGGGTCAGCAGGTACGGCAGTTCGCCGATCGCGGGGAAGCGGACCCCGCCGAACAGCTCCACCGGATGGCGCCCGGCGAACTCGCGCAGATCGAGTTCGGTGGGCTGCGCGAACCGCGCGAAGTTGTTCACGCACAGCACCAGGTCGTCCTCGTACTCCCGCAGGAACGCCAGCACCGCCGGGTTGGAGGACGACAGTT
>NZ_WWIQ01000021.1:151805-152543 GCF_009862985.1 Streptomyces sp. SID5464
GGTTGGAGGACGACAGTTCGGTGTACGAGCCGAGGCCGAAGGCCGGGTTCTGCTTGCGGATCTCGATCATGCGGCGGGTCCAGTGCAGCAGCGACGACGGTGACGACATCGACGCCTCGACGTTGGTGACCTGGTGGCCGTAGACCGGGTCCATGATCGCCGGCAGGTAGAGGCGGTCCCGGGTCGGACGAGGAGAATCCCGGCGTTGCGGTCCGGGGTCCACTGCATCGGCGTGCGCACCGCGTCCCGGTCGCCGAGCCAGATGTTGTCGCCCATGCCGATCTCGTCGCCGTAGTACAGGATCGGCGAGCCGGGCAGGGACAGCAGCAGAGCCGTGAACAGCTCGATGGTTGCGGTCGTTGTCCAGCAGCGGGGCGAGACGGCGCCGGATGCCGATGTTGGCGCGCATGCGGGGGTCCTTGGCGTACTCGGCCCACATGTAGTCGCGCTCTTCGTCGGTGACCATCTCGAGCGTGAGCTCGTCGTGGTTGCGCAGGAAGATGCCCCACTGGCAGCCCGAGGGGATGGCCGGGGTCTTGGCCAGGATCTCGGAGACCGGGTAGCGGGACTCCCGCCGCACCGCCATGAAGATGCGCGGCATGACCGGGAAGTGGAACGCCATGTGGCACTCGTCGCCGCCGCTCGGATAGTCACCGAAGTAGTCGACGACGTCCTCGGGCCACTGGTTGGCCTCGGCGAGCAGCACGGTGTCCGGGTACTGCGCGTCGATCTCCTTGC
>NZ_WWIQ01000021.1:152663-152980 GCF_009862985.1 Streptomyces sp. SID5464
TCCGGGTACTGCGCGTCGATCTCCTTGCGCACCCGCTTCAGGAAGTCGTGCGTCTCCGGGAGGTTCTCGCAGTTGGTGCCCTCCTGCTGGTACAGGTACGGCACCGCGTCCAGGCGGAACCCGTCGATGCCCAGGTCCAGCCAGAACTTCAGCGCGGAGATCATCTCCTCCTGCACGGCCGGGTTCTCGTAGTTGAGGTCCGGCTGGTGGGAGAAGAAACGGTGCCAGTAGTACTGCTTGCGGACCGGGTCGTAGGTCCAGTTCGAGGCCTCCGTGTCGACGAAGATGATCCGCGCGTCCTGGAACTGCTTGTCGTC
>NZ_WWIQ01000021.1:153108-153560 GCF_009862985.1 Streptomyces sp. SID5464
GCCTCCGTGTCGACGAAGATGATCCGCGCGTCCTGGAACTGCTTGTCGTCGTCCGCCCACACGTAGTAGTCGCCGTAGGGGCCGTCGGGGTCCTTTCTCGACTCCTGGAACCACGGGTGCTGGTCGCTGGTGTGGTTCATGACGAAGTCGATGATCACGCGCATGCCGCGCTGGTGGGCGGCGTCGACGAACTCCACGAAGTCGGCCAGGTCACCGAACTCCGGCAGGACTGCGGTGTAGTCGGAGACGTCGTAGCCGCCGTCGCGCAGGGGCGATTTGAAGAACGGCGGCAGCCAGAGGCAGTCGACGCCGAGCCACTGGAGGTAGTCGAGCTTGGCGGTCAGGCCCTTCAGGTCACCGACGCCGTCACCGTTGCTGTCCTGGAACGAGCGGACGAGCACCTCGTAGAAGACGGCGCGCTTGAACCACTCCGGGTCCCGGTCCCTGGCGGG
>NZ_WWIQ01000021.1:153729-153948 GCF_009862985.1 Streptomyces sp. SID5464
GGTCCCGGTCCCTGGCGGGAGTGTCCTCGAAGGTGTCCGGCACGGGTTCGTTGACGATCATGTTGTGGGTGACCCTCCGATCTGCGGGGTGGACGGTCGCAGAACCGAGAAGACGTGCGCGGGCCTATGGCCCGGTTCGAGGCGCACGTAGTTGGCCCTGCCCCAGTGATAGGTCTCGCCGGTGAGCTCGTCGCGCACCGGCACCGACTCGTGCCAGTC
>NZ_WWIQ01000021.1:154606-155780 GCF_009862985.1 Streptomyces sp. SID5464
GGTGTTGAGCTTGGTGATCAGCGGGGTGATGGTGCGGCCCTCGCGTTCGGCGGCGTCCCAGTCGCGGTGCCTGAGCTGGTACTTCTCCGAGTCGAGGTACTCCTCGCTGCCCTCTCTGAGCGGGGTGTTCTCGCACAGTTCGTAGCCGGAGTAGATGCCCCAGGTGGGGGAGAGGGTGGCCGCGAGGACGGCGCGGACCTCGAAGGCGGGGCGGCCGCCGTGCTGGAGGTAGGCGTGCAGGATGTCGGGGGTGTTGGCGAAGAAGTTCGGCCGCATGTACGAGGCGGCCTCGCCGGACAGTTCCGTGAGGTACTCGGTCAGCTCCTGCTTGGAGTTGCGCCAGGTGAAGTAGGTGTAGGACTGCTGGAAGCCGATCTGGGCCAGGGTGTGCATCATCGCGGGGCGGGTGAAGGCCTCGGCCAGGAAGATCACGTCGGGGTCGGTGCGGTTGATGTCCGCGATGACCCGCTCCCAGAAGACGACCGGCTTGGTGTGGGGGTTGTCCACCCGGAAGATCCGTACCCCGGCGTCCATCCAGTGCCGCAGCACCCGGCAGGTCTCGGCGATCAGGCCGTCCATGTCGGCGTCGAAGGCGATGGGGTAGATGTCCTGGTACTTCTTGGGCGGGTTCTCCGCGTAGGCGATGGTGCCGTCGGGGCGGTGGTGGAACCACTCGGGGTGTTTGTGGACCCAGGGGTGGTCCGGGGAGCACTGCAGGGCGAAGTCCAGGGCGATCTCCAGGCCCAGGTCGCGGGCCTGGCCGACGAACCGGGTGAAGTCCTCCAGGGTGCCCAGCTGGGGGTGGACGGCGTCGTGGCCGCCTTCGGGGGAGCCGATGGCCCAGGGCACGCCGACGTCGTCGGGGCCGGGGGAGAGGGTGTTGTTCCTGCCTTTGCGGAAGGTGGTGCCGATGGGGTGGATCGGGGGCAGGTAGACCACGTCGAAGCCCATCGCGGCGATCGCCGGCAGGCGGCGGGCGGCGGTGCGGAAGGTGCCGTGGGGTTGCTGCCGGGTGCCCTCGGAGCGGGGGAAGAACTCGTACCAGGAGCCGTACAGGGCCCGTTCCCGCTCGACGAGCAGGGGCAGCGGCTCGGAGGTGGTGACCAGGTCCCGCAGCGGATGGCGGGCCAGCACCTCGTCCACCTCCGGCGTCAGCGCCGCCGCCAGCCGCGCC
>NZ_WWIQ01000021.1:155879-345708 GCF_009862985.1 Streptomyces sp. SID5464
CCTCCGGCGTCAGCGCCGCCGCCAGCCGCGCCACCGGGGTCAGCGCGTCGTCGCGCAGCGCCTCCGCGGCGTCGAGCAGCACACCGCGGCCGGCTTCCTTGGGAACGCCGGCCGCCGCTCGCTCGTAGAGTTCGGCGCCTTCTTCGAGGACCAGACCCGGGTCGATCCCGGCCGGTACCTTTATGCCCGCCGTGTGGCGCCAGGTGGCCACCGGGTCGCTCCAGGCCTCCACCCGGAACGTCCAGCGGCCGACGGCGTCCGCGGTGACCTCGGCTCCCCAGCGGTCGCTGCCCGGGGCCAGCTCCCGCATCGGTGTCCACGGGCCGGGGCGGCCCTCCGGATCCTTCAGGACGACGTTGGCGGCGACCGCGTCGTGCCCCTCCCGGAACACGGTGGCGGTGACCTCGAACGTCTCTCCCACGACCGCCTTGGCCGGCCGGTTGCCGCTCTCCACGGCCGGGCGGACGTCCCGTACCGGGATACGGCCGATGGCCCGGGTCCTACTCATGGTCCTCACCTCCACCGTGCTCGAAAGCCGGGCCCACGGGCCCGGTTCAGGGACAGGACGTGCGGGAAGGCGGCTACCGTCCCGCGGGGGAGCGCCGTTCCGCCGCCGGCGGTCTTCGCCGGACCGCGGTGGCCGGACGGGGGCGTTCGTTCTGTTCCTGCAGACAGGTGACCTGCTGTTCCTGCAAATAGGCGACCTGGTTCGTGCGCAGATACCGCTCGGCCGCGTCCGCAGCCTCCCGCGCGCAGCGCTTTCCCATCAGGACGCAGAGCGTGTAGCCGGAGTCCTCGAACGTCGTCCGCACCGTGCGGTCGTTCGGTGCCGCGAGCATCACGCGTTCCCAGGCCCGGTAACGGCGCAACTGCCGGGCGACTTCGGCTTTGGCGGGTAGCAGCATGGCGCCGATCACCTTTCGGGCTTCGAGGGACACGGTCTCCCGACGGTCGGACGGCGGCCGTGCACAGCGGCACGGACCCGTAACGGCGATCGAGTTCTTCACACATGGTGCACGGGCGGCGACGCAGCGTCTTGTTGGATCTTCAACCAACAATGGCTCGGCCGAGTCGCCCAGGCCTGTCAAGACTTGCTCACTTGGGCGGTCAGGGGCATCAACTGTGCGCTCGTGTTGCACGAACGGGCTAGCACCCTCAGTCTGAGGGTGACTCAGAAGCGATACGCGCTCACGTTCCGTGTTCGGGGCTCGTCCCGCAGGACCGCGGGAGCGAGGAGGAGCTGAGCTTCGCGGTGAGGAGCCGACCGATGAAGACCGCAGTGCCCTGCTACTACCACCTCGACGTGGAAGTCAGCCCGGAACGGGTGGGACAGGTCAGCCGCATTCTGGCCGCTCACCTGAGGTTCTGGGACCTGGACAACCTGATCCAGCCCGTCTGCGGCGGTGCCGAGATGCTGCTCAAGGCCATCGACGAGCACGCCACGGACAAGAACACGTCGATCGAGATGTGGTGGAACGGCCAGCACCTGATCACCGCCATCGGGGACAACGACCGCGCTCTGCGCCCGGACCAGGAGCTGCGTGGCTGCCTGGAACACCTCGCGGCGATGAGCGACGGCTGGGGCTGCTGCGCCACCGAGACCGGCAGCAAGGTCATCTGGTTCTCGCAGCGCGCCCGGGCCGGCGAACGTGTCCCGCTGGTGCCGACCGCGCCCGCCCCGCAGCTTAGCGAGGGCCTCGACGTGCCCCGCGAGGTGCGCGTCGCGCAGCTGGCCGGCCCGGCCAGTACACCGGAAGAGGTCCTGGAGGACGCCCGGTGACCCGGCGGCAGACCCGGAAAGGGGTGTCCGCCTGGAGCGGACGCCCCTACCCGCTGGGCGCGGAGTACGACGGGGAGGGCACCAACTTCGCGCTCTTCAGCGAGGTGGCCGAACGCGTGGAGCTGGTCCTGGTGGACGACGACGGCACCCACACCCAGGTACCGCTGACCGAGGTCGACGGCTTCGTCTGGCACGGCTACCTCCCCGGCGTCGGCCCCGGCCGGCGCTACGGCTACCGGGTGCACGGGCCGTGGGCCCCGGCCGCCGGCCACCGCTGCAACCCGGCCAAGCTGCTCCTCGACCCCTACGCACGCGCGGTCGACGGGCAGGTCGACAACCACCCCTCGCTCTACGAACGCAACCCGGACGGCCCCGACCCGGCCGACAGCGCCGGGCACACCATGCTCGGCGTGGTGACCGACCCGGCCTTCGACTGGGGCGACGACACCCGGCCCTGCCGGCCCTACGCCGACACGGTGATCTACGAGGCGCACGTCAAGGGCCTGACCCGCACCCACCCCGAGGTGCCCGCCGAGCTCCGCGGCACCTACGCCGGGCTCGCCCACCCCGCGGCCGTCGAGCACCTCACCTCGCTCGGCGTCACGGCGGTGGAACTGATGCCGGTGCACCAGTTCGTCCACGACGGCGTGCTGCACGACCGCGGCCTGGCCAACTACTGGGGCTACAACACGATCGGCTTCTTCGCGCCGCACAACGGCTACGCCGCCCACGGCACCCGCGGCCAGCAGGTCGCCGAGTTCAAGTCGATGGTGAAGACCCTGCACGCGGCCGGGCTCGAGGTGATCCTCGACGTGGTCTACAACCACACCGCCGAGGGCAATGAGAACGGCCCCACCCTGTCCTTCCGGGGCATCGACAACTCCTCGTACTACCGTCTGGTCGACGGCGACTGGGAGCACTACTACGACACCACCGGCACCGGCAACAGCCTCCTGATGCGTCACCCCTACGTGCTCCAGCTGATCATGGACTCGTTGCGGTACTGGGTCACCGAGATGCACGTCGACGGCTTCCGCTTCGACCTCGCGGCCACCCTGGCCCGGCAGTTCCACGAGGTGGACCGGCTGTCGGCGTTCTTCGACCTGATCCAGCAGGACCCGGTGATCAGTCGTGTCAAGCTGATCGCGGAGCCGTGGGACGTCGGCGAGGGCGGCTACCAGGTGGGCAACTTCCCGCCGCTGTGGTCGGAGTGGAACGGCATGTACCGCGACGCGGTGCGGGACTTCTGGCGCGGTGAGGACCACACGCTCGGCGAGTTCGCCTCCCGGCTGACCGGCTCCTCCGACCTGTACCAGCACAGCCGGCGCCGACCGCGCGCAAGCGTCAACTTCGTCACCGCGCACGACGGGTTCACCCTGCGCGACCTCGTCTCCTACAACGACAAGCACAACGAGGCCAACGGCGAGGACAACCAGGACGGCGAGAGCACCAACCGGTCCTGGAACTGCGGCGCCGAGGGCGCCACCCGGGACCCGGCCGTCCTCGAGCTGCGCGCCCGCCAGCAGCGCAACTTCCTCGCCACGCTGCTGCTCTCCCAGGGCATCCCGATGCTCTGCCACGGCGACGAGCTCGGGCGCACCCAGCGCGGCAACAACAACGCCTACTGCCAGGACAACGAGATCTCCTGGATCGACTGGCGGCTCACCGAGGAGCAGCGCGACCTGCTGGAGTTCACCCGGTACGTCATCCGGCTGCGCACCGGGCACCCCGTGCTGCGCCGGCGCCGCTTCTTCCTCGGCGAGACCATGACCCGCGAGGACCAGCCGCTGCCCGACCTGGTGTGGCTGGCGCCGGACGCCCAGGAGATGACCGACGACGACTGGCAGCGCGGCGACGCGCACTCCGTCGGGGTCTTCCTCAACGGCGACGCCATCGCCGAACCCGACCCGTGCGGCCGCCCCGTCGTCGACGACTCGTTCCTCCTGCTGTTCAACAGTCACTGGGAGCCGGTCGACTTCCGCCTCCCGGACGCCGCCTACGGCGAGCGCTGGACGGCCCTGATCGACACCGCCGCCCCGGAGGGCGCGCCCGACGAGGCGGAGCACAAGGCGGGCACGGCCCTGACGGTCGACGCACGCAGCCTGGTGCTGCTGTCGCGGCCGTCCCGCACCAAGGCCAGGTGAGTGACGAGGATCGGGGGAGCAGCGGATCGGGGGAGTCGCGACGTCAGCGGCCCCGGCGCGCCGTCACCGTGAACTGCGCGCCGTCGTGGTCGCGCAGCACGGCCTCGTCGCTGCCCTTGGACAGCACGCTGCCACCGTGCAGTTCCGCGGCCCGGGTGCAGGCCTCGACGTCGTCGACGCTGAAGTGGACCTGCCAGTGCGGCCGGATCGTCGGGTCGGGAGCCGCCTCCAGCGCTCCCGACTCGATCCGCGCCACCACGTCTCCGCGGCTGCGCAGCACGACCTCCCCGCCCTCGTAGTGGACCTCGCAGCAGCCGGGACTCTCCGACGCCCAGTCGAGGACCTCGCCGTAGAAGATGGCGGCGTCGAAGGCGTCACGCGTGTGCAGCGTGATGAAGGCCGGCTGGGCGTTGCGCCAGGTCTCCCAGTCGGTGAACAGGTCGCCCTCCCAGATCCCGAAGGTCGCCCCGTCCCGGTCGGCCAGCAGCGCCGCCCGCCCCGGCGGCAGCGAGATCGGCCCGACCGCGACCGTGCCCATGCGTTCCTGCACCCGCGCCACCGCGTCGTCCGCGCTCCGCACGGCGAAGTACGGCGTCCACGCGACCGCCATCTGCCACATGGTGGCCACCCCCGCGATACCGGCCACCGGCGAGCCGTCCGCCAGGGCGATCCGGAACCGGTCGCCGAGTTTGGCCGGCCGCCATTGCCAGCCCAGCACGGCCCCGTAGAACTCCTCGGTCGCCTTGACGTCCCTGCTGGTCAGACTCACCCAGCACGGTGCGCCGAACACGGAGTGTGAAGAGATGACGTCTTTCGTGCCGGAGGGGGTGGGGGTGTCGTGGTTCATGGCAGTCGCGTCCTGATCTCGTCGGCCTGGCAGCCACCGGAGGAATGACACCAGTGTCCAACCGGAACCCCCGTGGGCGCCTGCCGAGTACCCCGGCGACGGCGCCGAAACGGCGTGGTGAACCGGCCTGGACCGCCCCGGTGGCACCGGGCGGGCCGAGTGACGACGATGGAGGCGTCGGACACTGCGTCAAGGCACTCAAGCACCACACGAGGCCATGGGGACAGCGGCGCACCGGACCCGGAGGTGACCATGCCCACGGACGGGGGCTCGGAGCGGATCTTCGAGTTGCAGGAGGAAGTCCGGCAGCTGAAGGAGGCGGTCGTCTCCCACGCGGTCGTGGACCAGGCGATCGGGATGGTCGTCGTGCTCGGCCGGATCTCGCCCGACCAGGGCTGGGCCGTGCTGAAGGAGGTCTCCCAGCACACCAACATCAAGCTGCGCCACGTCGCGGAACTCATCCTCGTCTGGGGACGCACCGGTGTGATGCCCCGGGAGATACGGGCCGAGCTGGAGGACGCCCTCGACCGCGCCGGACCGACCCAGATCCCCGAAGCGCCGCCGGAGCAGTGATCCGCCCGGCGGCGCCGACGTGGGGCGAAGCGGTCACCTGGCCTCGGTGAGCAGCTCCTCGCGCAGATGGGCGAAGCAGCTGCTGAGCAGCCGGGAGACGTGCATCTGTGAGATGCCGAGCTGCTCCGCGATGCGGCTCTGCGTCATGCCCTTGAAGAACCTCAGGTAGAGGATGATCCGCTCGCGCTCCGGCAGCGCCTCCAGACAGGGCTTGACGGCCACGCGGTTGACGACCGTGTCGAAGGCCGGGTCCGGCCCGCCGATCGCGTCCCCGAGGGCGTAGCCGTCCGTGCCGGGCATCTCCGCCTCCAGCGACAGGGCGGAGAAGCACTCCAGGGCCTCCATGCCGGTGCGCACCTCGCCCTCGGTGAGGTGGGCGTACTCGGCGATCTCGGCCACCGTGGGGGAGCGGCCGGAGGTGGTCTGCGACAGCTCCTTGGAGGCGTGCCGCACCCGGTTGCGCAGGTCCTGGACCCGGCGGGGGACGTGCAGCGTCCACATGTGGTCGCGGAAGTGGCGCTTGATCTCGCCGGTGACCGTCGGCACGGCGTAGGCCTCGAAGGCGTTGCCGCGCACCGGGTCGTAGTGGTCGACGGCTTTGACGAGACCGAGGGCCGCCACCTGGTAGAGGTCCTCCAGGGCCTCGCCCCGGCCCCGGAAGCGGACGGCGATCCGCTCGGCCATGGGCAGCCAGGCCTCGACCAGCTCGTCGCGCAGGGCCTTGCGCTCGGGCCCCTCGGGCAGCCGCGCGAGACGTTCGAACGCCGCGGCGGTGTCGGGGGCGTCGTCGTGGGGGTGCGTTCTGGTGCTGCCGGCGATACGCATGGTGCGCACCTCCCTGAGCAGGTGCCGAAAGGACAGACACCGCGGGAAGCACGGCTCGGACCACACGGAGGGCACCGGGGGCCCGGGCGGCTCCCACGGACGTGCCTCCGGTCCGAAGCACTTCATCGCCCATTCCCGGGCGGGGAGACCACGAAACAATTCCGACAATACGCCCATTCGTGAGCATCGGCCGTTTCTGGCGGCGCTGCCGTTTCGAGTGCAGCTCTTGACCCGGCCTTGGACCGATTACCTCTGTTACAGAGCTAATGTTCCGGACATGGAGCCGGAGACCTTCCCCGAAGCGCTGGCCGACGCGCTCGTCGGTGTCCAGCGGCTGATCCGGCGCCGTCTGCGCCGCGGGATGCCCGAGCCCCGGCTGCGCGGCGCCGAGGTGGAGCTGCTGCGCCTGGTCGTGACGCGACCCGGCATCGGCATCTCCGACGCGGCCAGGGACCTCGGGCTGGCGGCCAACTCGGTGTCGACCCTGGTCAACCAGCTGGTACGGGCGGGCTATCTGGTACGCGAGACCGACCCGGCCGACCGGCGGGCCGCCCGGCTGCTGCCCACGCCCGCCGCCGGGACACGGCTGCGCGAGTGGCGCCGCCGCCGCGCCGACCTCGTAGGACGCCATGTGTCGCGGCTCGACGAGGCGGACCGCCAGGCGCTGCACGCGGCGATCCCGGCCCTGCGCAAGCTGGCCGACACCCTGCACGAGGAGGCCGAGGAGTCATGACGCGCGACACCGACCGACCACAGTCCGACGCCGTCGCGTGCACCGGGCTCGTGTACGCCTTCGGCGAGACCCGGGCCGTGGACGGACTCGATCTCATGGTCCGGCAGGGCGAGGTCTTCGGACTGCTCGGCCCCAACGGCGCCGGCAAGACCACGGCCATCCGCTGCCTCACCACCCTGCTGCCGGTGCCGGCCGGCACGGTCCGCGTCTTCGGTCACGACGCCGCCGGCGACCGCATGGCCGTACGCCGCCTGCTCGGATACGTACCGCAGCAGCTGTCCGCGGACGCCGGTCTCACCGGGCGGGAGAACGTCACCCTGTTCGCCCGGGTCTTCGACGTGCCCCGCCGGGAACGCGCCGAGCGCGTCGCCCAGGCCCTGGCCGCGGTCGACCTCGGCGACGCCGCCGACCGGCTCGCCGCCACCTACTCCGGCGGCATGGTCCGTCGGCTCGAACTCGCCCAGGCCCTGGTCAGCGCCCCGCGGCTGCTGATCCTCGACGAGCCCACGATCGGCCTCGACCCGATCGCGCGCACCGGCGTCTGGGACCACATCGAAGCGGTCCGCGCGGCCACCGGCATGACCGTGCTCCTGACCACCCACTACATGGACGAAGCCGACCAGTACTGCGACCGGGTCGCCCTGATGCACCGCGGCCGGATCCGGGCCCTCGGCACCCCGGCCGAGCTCAGGGAAGGACTCGGCGCCCGCCGCCGCGCCGCGGGCGCGGCCGCGGACACGCTGCCCACGCTGGAGGACGTCTTCCGCGACGTGGCAGGCAGCGGTCTCGACGACGAGGCAGGAGATTTCCGCGATGTCCGAAGCACCCGCCGCACCGCCCGCCGCGTCGGCTGACCCCGTCACCGAACGCGCCATAGGCCTGCTGCTCAAGCCCCCGCAGCCCCGCGCCGGCTGGCGGCTGCTGCCCGCCCGCGTGGGCGCGATGTGCGCGGTCGAACTCCAGAAGCTGCGTCACGACCGCACCGAGCTCTACACCCGGGCGGTCCAGCCGGCCCTCTGGCTGCTGATCTTCGGCCAGACCTTCACCCGCATCAGGGCCATCCCCACCGGCGGCATCCCCTACGTCGACTATCTGGCGCCCGGCATCATCGCCCAGTCCGCGATGTTCATCGCCATCTTCTACGGCATCCAGATCATCTGGGAGCGCGACGCCGGCATCCTCAACAAGCTCCTCGTCACGCCGACCCCGCGCTCCGCGCTGATCACCGGCAAGGCCTTCGCGGCGGGCGTCAAATCGCTCGTCCAGGCGGTCGTGGTCCTCCTCATCGCCGCCCTGCTCGGCGTGGCACTGACCTGGAACCCGCTCGAACTGCTCGCCGTCGCCGCGATCGTCGTCCTCGGCTCGGCCTTCTTCTCCTGCCTGTCGATGACCATCGCCGGCATCGTCCTCAGCCGCGACCGCCTCATGGGCTTCGGGCAGGCGATCACCATGCCGCTGTTCTTCGGCTCCAACGCCCTGTACCCGGTGTCCGTGATGCCGGGCTGGCTCCAGGCGGTCAGCAAGGCCAACCCGCTCAGCTACGAGGTCGACGCCCTGCGCGGGCTCCTCCTCGGCACGCCCCACCACCTGGCCTCCGACTTCGCGGTGCTGCTCGTGGCCGCCGCGCTCGGCGTCACTGCCGCCTCGGCCCTGCTGGGCCGTCTGGCCCGTTGATCTTCACTCGGGAAAGTGATGTGCGGCACGCCGGGGCAAGCGCTTTCTCCGCTGGTTCCCGGATAACCGCTGGGCACGGCTTGATCACCGATCAAAAGGGATGAACTGCCAGGCCACAGCGCATTCTGCTCATTTGACAGTGCGCTGAGACCACAGATAGGAAGCAGCTTCCAGAGGTCGAGAGGTGCAGCGTGTACGAGCCGAACGTGGTCGGGGACTGGCAGGAGTACGACGAGCATGCCGGTCTGCGCGTCCGCGTCCACCGTCTGGAACTGGCCGAGCCGCCGCGCGGCCGTGACGACGCCGCCGACGGACTGACGTACTTCAGCCTCCGCGTGACCGTCGAGAACCGCGGCAGCCGGCACCTCGGCATCCACCTCGAGGACGGTCAGATCGACGTGCGGATCGGCCCGGACGGGGAGAGTGCCTTCCTCGACTGGCGCAACTCGCAGTTCATCGAGGGCTTCGACGTCTATCCGCTGCGCCGGGCCACCGCCGTGCTGTACGCGGCCGGCGCCGAGACGTCCCTGAGTCTCGTGGACGTCCAGGTCCAGCTGCGCGTCGAGGAGGAGTGGGCCGACCGCCGGCTGTGGTCGGGCGGCATCGGCGCCCACGAGGGGCCCGCCGGGGCGCAACCGGGCGCGCTGCGCGACAGCCTGGCCCACCAGGTGAGCGTCTTCCTCCAGGATCAGGCGGGGGAAGGCACCGCCTGATCCGGCGTCAGGGCGTCCGGCCGGTCAGTGCGGGATGCCGTCGATGATCTCGCGGGCACCCTGGCGCAGCAGGGCCACGGCGACCGAGGTGCCGAGCGTGGCCGGGTCGAGCCGGCCCGCCCACTCGTGGGCGTTCAGACGGGTCTTGCCGTCCGGGGTGAACACGCAGGCCCGCAGGGACAGTTCACCACCGCGGTCCACCCGCGCGAACCCGGCGATCGGGCTGTTGCAGTGCCCCTGGAGCACGTGCAGGAACATGCGCTCGGCGGTGGTCTCCCGGTGCGTGTCCGGGTCGCCGAGGCCGCTGACCGCGTCGATCAGGTCGGCGTCGTCCTCACGGCACTGGAGCGCCAGCACGCCCGCGCCGATGGGCGGCATCATCGTCTCGGTGGAGAGGATCTCGCTGATCACGTCCTGCCGGCCGATGCGCTCCAGGCCGGAGACCGCGAGCAGCAGGGCGTCGGCCTCTCCGGCTTCCAGCTTCGCCAGGCGACGGTTGGCGTTGCCCCGGAACGGCACGCACTCCAGGTGCGGGTGCGTGGCCGCCAGTTGGGCGACCCGGCGCACCGAGGAGGTGCCGATCCGCGTCCCGGCCGGCAGTTCGTCGAGGGTGAGCCCGCCCGGGTGGATCAGGGCGTCCCGGACGTCGTCCCGCTTGAGGAACGCGGCGAACACCGTCCCCGCGGGGAGCGGCCGGTCGGCGGGCACGTCCTTCATGCAGTGCACGGCCAGATCGGCCTCACCGGCCAGCAGTGCCGCGTCGACCTCCTTGGTGAACGCGCCCTTGCCCTCGACCTCGGACAGGTCGCCCATCCACTTGTCGCCGGTGGTCTTCACCGGTACGACCTCGGTGCGCACTCCGGGATGGGCGGCGGCCAGCTCCGTCCGGACTCGTTCCACCTGGGCGAGCGCCATGGGGGAGTCGCGGGAGACGATGCGGATCAGTTCGGGGACGGACATGCGGACACGATAGACCCTTCCGGGGGTACGTTTGTGCCGTACCTCCTCCGACCGCCCTTCGCCGCACGTCAGTTCGCGACGAGCGGCTCGCTCGGTTCGCCGCGATCGGGCGGTTGTGCGGCTGCCGGCCACCGCCATCGAGGAGGGCCGGACCTGTCCTCGATGACGGCACCAGGGCCGACTCCGCCTACCGTCTGCTGCCCGCCGGACGGCCCGGCCTCACTTCAGGTGGCGGTCCAGGAACCGGCACCCGTCCTCCAGCTCGAACCACGGGGTGCCGGTGTGCCCTCCGAGATTGGCGTGCAGCGTCTTCTCCTTGCTGCCGAAGGCGTCGAACAGGTCCAGGGCCCGTTGCCGGGGGTTCCCTTCGTCGTCCCACTGCAGCAGGAACAGCAGCGGAATGGTGATCTCCCGGGCCTCCTCGCGCTGGGCGCGGGGCACGTACCCCCCGGCGAAGAAGCCTGCGGCCGTGATGCGCGGCTCGACCGCCGCCAGCCGAATGCCGAGGGCGGTCCACCCTCCGGAGTACCCGACCGGGCCGCCGATCCCGGGCAGTTCGAGGAGGGCGTCCAGAGTGGTCTGCCATTCCGGGACCGCGTTCTCGACCAGCGGGCCGATGAAGGACTCGAAGAGCTCGTCGACCGGCTCGCCGGCCCGCATCGCCCGGCGGAGGTCGGCACGGGCCTGCTCGTCGGCGGCGGAACGGGGACGGTCACCGCACCCGGCGGCGTCGATGGTGGCCACCGCGTAGCCGCGCGCCGCGGTGTACCGGGCCCGGGCCACCAGCCGGGGTTCCGCCTTGGGCAGGCCGTTGTTGTGGGCCATCAGGACCAGCGGGGCCGGTGCGGATCCGGGCGTCCACAGGGTGCCGGGGATCTCGCCGAGGGTGAATTCGCGCTCGAGGACGCCGTCGTCGAGGCGCTTCTCAGAAGTGAATCGCATGGTCGTGCCTTTCGGGAGGGCTCTTGAACGGCGCTCCCGGACGACCTATCGCCCGACCGTGACCCCGGAGGGGAGCACCCATGTCGATACTGCGTCCACGGGTACCACCTCCTCGTTCTCTCGCACGGCCTCCGGGAGGCTAGCAACGGTCGCCGTGGTCCGCCAACGTGTTTTGGCGTAGGCATTCGGAGATCATTCACGGGACAGCCCTTACGGCCCGCACGCATGCGGGTTGTCAGTGGCTCCTGCCAGGATGCACAGATGACCTCAGCCGACCACCTCACCACCCTTGACGATCAGCCGCGTGCCCGCCTTCTGGAGCTGGTCGGCGCCATCGAACCGTGGGACGACGTGGAGCACGCCCATCTGGAGACCGCCACCCAGTGGATCGCCGGCGGAGCCCCGGTCTACCGGATGCGCGAGCCGGATGTTCCGGCGATGCACTTGGTGAGCTACTTCGTCGTCCTCGACGAGACGCGCGGGCAGCTACTGCTCGTCGCGCACCGCAAGGCGGGTCTGTGGCTGCCGACCGGAGGACATGTCGAGCCGGGTGAGGACCCGTGGACCGCGGTGGTCCGCGAATGCCGTGAGGAGCTGGGCATCCAGGCCGTGGCATCGCCGATCACCGGCGAGCATCCCCTCTTCCTCACCGTCACCCAAACTCGGGGGCACCGCCCGCACACCGATGTCTCGCTCTGGTACCTCCTCAGCGCCGACGCCCACACCATCACCTCCTGTGACCAAGGCGAGTTCAACGCGATCCGGTGGCTGACCGACGAGCAGGTGCTCGAGGAGTCGGACGAGCTGCTTGACCCCCACATGCACCGCTTCACCCGCAAGCTGCAGCACTACCGGTCCCGGTCCAGTGGGCATCACGGATAGCCACGGAAGCCTGTTCAGCCGTCGTAGGTGTGGAAGCCGCGGCCGCTCTTGCGGCCGAGGTGTCCTGCGGCGACCATGCGGCGCAGGAGGGCGGGCGGTGCGTACAGCGGCTCCTTGAACTCCTCGTACATCGACTCGGCCACGGCCTGGGCGGTGTCGAGGCCGATGAGGTCGAGCAGCCGCAACGGCCCCATGGGGTGGGCGCATCCGAGTTCCATGCCCCGGTCGATGTCCTCCGGCTGCGCGGCGCCCGACTCCACCATCCGTACCGCGCTGAGCAGATAGGGCACGAGGAGGGCGTTGACGACGAAGCCGGAGCGGTCGGGCGCCTGGATGGCCTGTTTGCCCAACTGCTCGGCGAAGTCCCGGGTGCGCTGCACGGTGTCCGCGCTGGTGAGGAGGGCGGGAATGAGCTCGACCAGCTGCTGCACGGGCACGGGGTTGAAGAAGTGCATGCCGATGACCTGCGCGGGCCGCTCGGTGACGACGGCGAGATCGACGACGGGGATCGATGAGGTGTTGGTGGCCAGGACTGCCGCGGGGTCCTCGACCGCCTTGTCCAGGATGCGCAGGACATCGGTCTTGATGTCGCGGTTCTCGGCGACGGCCTCGATGACGAACTGGCGGTCGGCCATGTCGCTGAGGTCGTGGGTGAAGGACAGCCTGGCGAGGGCCTGGTCCCGCTGCTCCTCGCTGAGCTTGGCACGCCGTACGCCTCGGTCGAGTGAGGCGGTGAGCCGGCGGCGGCCTGCCTCGAGCGCGTCCGGCGTGGCCTCGGCGACCCGGACGTCGATGCCGCTGCGGGCGGCGACTTCGGCGATGCCGGAGCCCATGAGGCCGCAACCGACAACGCCCAGGCGGGTAACGGGATCCATCAAAGGTCCTATCTCGTGTGAGTCGCCGCGGGGTGGTTTCCGGGGCTGGGTCAGACGTTGCGGCGGTACTCGCCGCCCACCTCGAAGAAGGCCTCGGTGATCTGCTGGAGCGAGCAGACCCGGGTGGCGTCCATGAGGACGGCGAAGACGTTGCGGCCGCTCGTTGCCGCATCCCTGAGCGCGGCCAGGGCGACCTGGGCCTGGTCGCGGTGGCGAGTGTGGAAGTCCCGCAGGCGTTCCAGCTGGGACTGCTTCTCCTCCTCGGTGGCCCGGGCGAGTTCCAGCTCCGGCGGTCGGGTGTCGCCGCCGGGGCGGAGGAAGGTGTTGACGCCGATGATGGGCAGTGTGCCGTCGTGCTTGCGCTGTTCGTACAGCATCGACTCGTCCTGGATGCGGCCACGCTGGTAGCCGGTCTCCATCGCGCCCAGTACACCACCGCGCTCGCTGATCCGCTCGAACTCCTGGAGGACGGCCTCCTCCACGAGGTCCGTGAGTTCGTCGATGACGAACGATCCCTGGAGGGGGTTCTCGTTCATCGCCAGGCCCCACTCGCGGTTGATGACGAGCTGGATCGCCAGCGCCCGCCGCACCGACTCCTCGGACGGGGTGGTGACGGCCTCGTCGTAGGCGTTGGTGTGCAGCGAGTTGGCGTTGTCGTAGACGGCCGTGAGGGCCTGGAGGGTGGTGCGGATGTCGTTGAAGTCCATCTCCTGGGCGTGCAGGGAGCGTCCGGAGGTCTGGACGTGGTACTTCAGCTTCTGACTGCGTTCGCCCGCCCCGTACCTCTCCTTCATCGCGACGGCCCAGATGCGGCGGGCGACCCGGCCGAGGACGGAGTACTCGGGGTCCATGCCGTTGGAGAAGAAGAACGACAGGTTCGGGGCGAAGTCGTCTATATGCATGCCCCGGGCGAGGTAGGCCTCGACGTAGGTGAAGCCGTTGGCGAGGGTGAAGGCGAGCTGGCTGATGGGGTTCGCGCCGGCTTCGGCGATGTGGTAGCCGGAGATGGACACGGAGTAGAAGTTGCGGACCTTGTGGGCGATGAACCATTCCTGGATGTCGGCCATCATCCGCAGGGAGAACTCGGTGGAGAACAGGCAGGTGTTCTGGCCCTGGTCCTCCTTGAGGATGTCGGCCTGCACGGTGCCGCGCACGCTGGCGAGCGCGTGGGCCCGCAGCTCGGCCGTCTCGTCGGGCGACGGTTCACGGCCCTCCGCGGCTCGGAACCTTTCCGTCTGCTGGTCGATGACCGTGTTGAGGAAGAACGCCAGAACGGCCGGCGCGGGTCCGTTGATGGTCATGGAGACCGAGGTCGAGGGCGCGATCAGGTCGAAGCCGTCGTAGAGGGCCTTCATGTCCTCCAGGGTGGCCACCGACACTCCGGACGTGCCGACCTTGCCGTGGATGTCGGGGCGTTCGTCCGGGTCACGGCCGTAGAGCGTGACCGAGTCGAAGGCGGTGGACAGGCGGGTGGCCGGCTGGCCCTCGGAGAGCAGCTTGAAGCGCCGGTTGGTGCGGAACGGATCTCCCTCGCCGGCGAACATCCGTGCCGGATCCTCACCGTCGCGCTTGAAGGGGAACACCCCGGCGGTGAAAGGGAAGGAGCCGGGCAGGTTCTCCCCGCGCCAGAACCGCACCAGCTCCCCGTGGTCGGTGAAGCGGGGCAGGGCGACACGAGGGACCTTGTTGCCGGACAGGGACTCGCGGGTCAGCTTGGTGCGGATCTCCTGGTCCCGGACCTTCACCACCTGCTCGTCTCCCGAGTAAGCGGCGATGACGGCGGGCCAGTTCCCGATCTGCTCCGTGACCTGGTGGGGGATCTGCTTGCGGGCCTCATCGAGGAGCGACCGCACGCTCGCCGCGTCGGAGCCCTCCTCGACGAGCTCGTCCCTGACCGCTTCCAGGCGCTGCACCCGCCTGGCCGCCTCGGCCAGTCGCGCGGTCTCGGCGTGGTACGTGCGGATCGTGTCGGTGATCTCGGCGAGGTAGCGCACCCGGGCTGCGGGGACCACCTGCCGGATGCCGGAGGAGTGGCGTACCCCGACCGGCGCGAGCGCGCCCTCGGACAGCGGCAGTCCCTTCTCCGCCAGACCCGTCCTCAGGTGCTGGTAGAGCGCGGTGACACCGTCGTCGTTGAACGTGGCCGCCGACGTGCCGTACACCGGCATGTCCTCGGGCCTCATGCCGAACGCCTCGCGGTTGCGGACCAGTTGGCGGCCCACGTCGCGCAGCGCGTCCTGCGCGCCGCGCCGCTCGAACTTGTTGATCGCCACGACGTCGGCGAAGTCGAGCATGTCGATCTTCTCCAACTGCGACGCGGCGCCGAACTCCGGTGTCATCACGTACAGGGAGGTGTCGACGAACGGCACGATCGCCGCGTCCCCCTGGCCGATGCCCGGCGTCTCCACGATCACCAGGTCGAACCCGGCGGCCTTGACCACGTCGATCACGTCGGACAGGTGCTCGGGCAGCTCGCGACTGCCGCGGGTGGCCAGGCTGCGGAAGAAGACCCGGTTCCCGTCCAGGGAGTTCATCCGGATCCGGTCACCGAGCAGAGCCCCGCCGCCACGGCGGCGGGTCGGGTCGACCGCGATCACGGCGATCCGCAGCTTGTCCTGCTGGTCGGTGCGGAAGCGGCGCACCAGTTCATCGGTCAGTGACGACTTGCCGGAGCCGCCGGTGCCGGTGATGCCGAGCACCGGCATGACCCGTGACGCGGCGGCGGCACGCAGTTGCTCCAGGAGGTCCGGGGGCAGCTTGCCCCCTTCCGCGCCGGTGATGGCGCGGGCGATCGCGAACCGGTCGCCGGCCAGTACGGCGGCCGCGTCGGCCGGTTTGCCGTCCCAGAGGTCGAAGTCGCAGTCCTTCACGACCGAGTTGACCATCCCGGCCAGCCCCATCCGCTGCCCGTGCTCGGGGGAGAAGATGGTCACCCCGCTGTCGCGCAGCCGGGCGATCTCCTCGGGCACGATGACGCCGCCTCCTCCGCCCACCACACGGATGTGGCCGGCTCCCGCCGCGCGCAGCGCCTGGACCAGGTACTCGAAGTACTCGACGTGCCCGCCCTGGTACGACGAGACGGCGACACCGTGGGCGTCCTCCTCCAGCGCGGCGTCCACGACCTCCCGCACCGACCGGTTGTGTCCGAGGTGGACCACCTCGGCGCCCTGGGACTGGAGGATGCGCCGCATGATGTTGATCGACGCGTCATGCCCGTCGAACAGAGCCGAAGCCGTGACCAGGCGGACAGGATGCACGGGTCGGTGCAGATCACTCATGGGGGCCTTCCCGGACAGGTCGGGTACCGCGGACGGAAGAGATACTAGGACGTCCTAGTAAATTGCTGGGGGTGATCGCCGTCACAGGTCGAGGACGAGGCGTCTCCCGCGCGAGCGGGAGACGCAGATGAGCATGGTCTCGCCGGCGGCCCGCTCGTCCTCGGTCAGCAGTGAGTCGCGGTGATCGGGCGTGCCGTCGAGTACGTCGGTCTCACAAGTGCCGCACGTGCCCTCCCGGCAGGAGAAGTCGACCGCGACACCGGCCTTCTCCACGGTTTCGAGGACCGAGCGGTCCGGCGGCACGGTGAGGGTGAGCCCGGATCGGGCGAGTTCCAGTTCGAAGGCCTCGGCGGGGCCGGTCGTGGCCGTCCCTGCCGGGGCGAACCGTTCGACGCCCAGCGTGCCGGGAGGCCAGCCGACGCAGTGTTCCCGCACCGCCTGCAGCAGGGGTTCGGGACCGCAGGCGTGCACCAGGGTGCCCTCCTCGGGTACACGGAGGTGGGCCGCGAGGTCCAGCAGGCCGTACTCGTCCTGCGGCCGGACGAGTACCCGGTCCCCGTGCGGAGCGAGGCGGTCCAGGAACGCCATGGAGGTACGGGTGCGGCCGCCGTACAGCAGACGCCAGTCGGCTCCCGCGGCCTCGGCCGCCTCGACCATGGGAAGGACGGGCGTGATACCGATGCCGCCGGCGATGAACAGATGGCGGGCGGCGGGCCGCAGCGGGAAGTTGTTCCGCGGTCCGCGGACCCGCACGGCGGCGCCCTCGAGCAGGCGGTCGTGGACGTACGCGGAGCCGCCGCGGCTCCGCGGCTCGCGCAGCACGGCGATCTGCCAGGTGCCGCATTCGGCCGGGTCTCCGCACAGGGAGTACTGACGGACCAGGCCGCCGTCCTCGCCGTCGTCGCCGTTCAGGAGTACGTCGATGTGGGCGCCCGGTGTCCAGGCGGGGAGCATCCCGCCGTCGGGGCGGCGCAGGGTGAGGGAGACGACGCCGTCGGCGGCGAGGGTACGGGTCGCCACGACAAGGGTCGTGTCGACGGGGGTCAGTTGGTCGCTCATGATGGTTCGGCTCCCGGGGTCAGGCCTGCGCAGGCACATGCAGCAACAGCGCGTCGCCCTGGCCGCCGCCCCCGCACAGGGCCGCCGCTCCGCTGCCGCCGCCGCGCCGCCGCAGTTCCGCCGCGAGAGTCAGCACCAGCCGGGCTCCGGTCATGCCGACCGGGTGTCCGAGCGCGATCGCTCCGCCGTTGACGTTCACCTTGTCGAGAGGGATGTCCAGCTCCCGTACGGAAGCCAAGGCCACTCCGGCGAACGCCTCGTTGATCTCGAAGAGGTCCAGGTCGGCCGCCTTGAGCCGGCCGTCGCGGGACAGGGCGTCGCGGACCGCGCCGGCCGGCTGGACGAGCAGCGAGGGGTCGGGGCCCGCGACCGTGCCGTAGGCGCCGATCTCGGCGAGCGGCGTCAGGCCCTCGCGCCGGGCGCGCCGCGCGCTCATCACGACGACGGCCGCGGCGCCGTCGGAGAGTTGTGAGGAGTTGCCCGCGGTGATGGTGCCGGCGCCGGAGAAGGCCGGCTTCAGGCGCCCCAGGCTTTCGGCGGTGCTTCCCGGCCGTACGCCCTCGTCGGTGTCCACCACCGTCTCGCCCCGGCGTCCCGCAACGGTGACGGCGGTGATCTCCTCGGACAACACACCCGACTCCTGGGCGTGCGCGGCCCGTTGATGGGACAGCGCGCCGTACTCGTCCTGTTCCTCGCGGGTCAGGGCGAACGGCCGCTGGTGGCGCTCGGTGGCCGCACCCATGGAGACGCCGTCGAAGGCGCAGACGAGGGCGTCGCGGTCGAGGGCGTCCTCCGCCGCGGCCGGTCCGAACTTCCAGCCGGTGCGAGCTCCGCGCAGCAGGTGCGGAGCGTCCGACATGGACTCCATGCCGCCGGCGACGACCACCTCGTGGCGGCCGGAGGTGATCATGAGGTCGGCCAGGGCAATGGCGTGCAGACCGGACAGACAGAGCTTGTTGACGGTGCTCCCGGGGACGGAGAAGGGAATGCCGGCGCGGATCGCGGCCTGCCGTGCCGAGTTGGGGCCGGCCCCGGCCTGCACGACATGACCCATGACGACGGCTTCCACCACCGCCGGGTCCAGACGGACGGCGGCCAGCGCCGCGCCGATGGCGTGGGCGCCGAGGTCGACCGCGGAGAGGGTGCTCAGGCTGCCCATCAGTCTGCCGATGGGCGTCCTGGCTCCGGCGACGATGACGGATCCGGGCATGGCCGGGACCTCCTGGGGTCTGGGACGGGGTCAGGCGACAGCGTCGACGGCACGTTCGGCGATCATGTGGGCCGTCTCGTTCACCGAGTGCAGAACGATCCGGCCGCCGGGCATGCGCCGCACCCGGCTGACGGAGGTGTAGTCGGGGTGGAACCAGAACATCGTGGGCAGGCCGAGCACCGTCGCCAGATAGGTGTTGGTGATGCCGCCGTGGCACACGACCGCGACCCGCCCTCCGGGATGGGCGTCGAGGATGGTGTCCATGGCCCGCCCGGCACGGGCGCGAAAGGCGTCCCAGTCCAGATCGGGCACGAAGTCCTCGTAGCGCCCCTCGGTGAGCGCCGCCGCCCGGGGATCGTCCGCGCCGATCTGCTCCGGTGGCGTGTAGGGCTGGGACACGTCGGTGTCCCACTCGCGCAGGTCGTCGAGGACGGCGGCGGTCATGCCGGTGCGGCGTTCCAGAGGTGCCACGGTCTCGCGGGCACGCCGGAACGGGCTGCAGTACAGGGCGTCGATGTCCTCGTGCACGAGCCAGGCGGCGAGGCGCTCGGCCTGAGCGGTGCCCTCCGGTGACAGCCCCGGGTCGAACACACCCGCCAGGGGGAGGCCGTGCCGGATGAGGAGGAGTTCGGTCATGGGTGATCCTTCGTACAGGTGAGGGGCGGGCGGGTCGGCTCAGCCGGCGATGGTCCGTTCCGAGCTCCAGTAGGGGCGGCGCATCGCGCGCTTGTCGAGCTTGCCCATCGCGTTGCGCAGCAGCTCGGGAACGACCTCGTAGGACTTCGGGCACTTGTGGGAGGCGAGGCGCTCGCGGCAGAACCGGTCCAGCTCATCGGCCGCCGGCTCCTCCCCGGCGACCACGACCAGCGCCCGCAGCGACTCGCCGAAGTCCGGGTCGGGCACGCCGATGACCGCGACCTCGGCGACCGCCGGATGCCCGCGCAGGACCGCCTCGCTCTCGGCCGGGTACAGGTTCACGCCGCCGGATACCACCACGTCCGCGGCCCGGTCGGTGATGAAGATGTAGCCGTCCGCGTCGACGTAGCCGATGTCGCCGAGCGTGAAGACACCGGGGGAAAGATAGGCGGACCTGGTCTTGTCCGGGTCCGCGTGGTAGCGGACGCCCTGGTCGTCCGGCGCCCGGAAGGCCAGCAGACCGCGTTCGCCGGGCGGCAGCCGCCGGCCGTCGTCATCGGTGACCAGGACCTCGAACGGGGCCCGGACGCGCCCGACCGAGCCCGGGTGCGCCAGCCACTCGATGCTGCTGATCCGGGCCACGGTGCCCGCTTCACTGGCGCCGTACGACTCGGTCAGCACCGGACCGAACCACTCGATCATGGCTCGCTTCACGTCCGGCGGACACGCGGAGCCGGTGTGGGACACCTGCCGCAGGCTGGAGACGTCGTACCGGCCGCGGACCTCCTCGGGGAGGGCGAGCAGCCGCTGGAAGTGGGTGGGCACCATCACCGTCGAGGAGACCCGCCACCTCTGCACCCGGCTGAGGAACGTCTCCGCGTCGTATCTGCCGAGGACGACCACCGGCTGACCGGCCGCCAGGTGCCGCAGCGAGGTCAGCGGTGCGTTGTGCTGGAGCGGCCCGCACACCAGGTGCGGCCCCGGCGGGAATCCGGGCCGGGCGGACATCGCGGCGAGGTAGGCGGAGCTGTCGGCGACCGGGCCGCTCACCCAGCGCACCTCGGTGCCGCGGGCCCGCCCGGTGGTGCCCGAGGTGTACACGAGCGGAGGCCGGGCGGGCCGGTCCGTCGGGGCGGTGCGCCCGGCGGACGCGGCCGCCAGCCACAGGTCCCAGTCGAAGGCGTGCCCGATCGCCGCGGTTCCGTGCATCACCAGCGGCAGGCCCAGTTCCCGGGCCGCGTCCAGGGCGGCACCCGCTCCGGCGGGGCCGGTGATGATCGCGGTCACGCCCGCGTCGATGATCTGGTCGACGAGTTCGCCCGAGGTCAGGTTCCGGGACGTGGCCACGGTCCCGACCCCGGCCCGCAGACCGGCCAGGTGGGCCACCAGTGTCGGGTTGGCGTTGTCACCGAGGACGGCGACCCGGTCGTCGGGGCCGGGTGCGAACTCCAGCAGCCGTGCCGCCGCGCGCGCCACCTGGTCGGCGAGACCGGACCAGGACAGCACGGCCAGGTCGTCTGCCAGGGCGGGCTCGTCAGGTGTCTCCTGGGCGCGACGGTCGAGTGGCAGCAGCGACATGGCTCCTCCGGCGGCTCCTCGGCCTCTCCCGATTCGAGGGATGAGGTGATGCGGAGACTGTAGCGTTTATCAAGAAAGTGCGGAACACTCTGATCCCGAACGGGGGTATTCCCACATGGTTCAGGGGCGATGAGGTGTCTCGCACATCCCCGTTACTGAATCTTTCGTCTGGTAAGTGCACGAGGAGGAGCCATGTCCCAGCCCGACCTTGACGCATGGCGCACGCAGGCACGGCAGTGGCTGGCCACCGTGCTCGAACCGGCGCGGGCGCCGCAGTCCGCCGGAGAAGACGCCGATCTCGCCGTGTTCCACAACCTCCCCGAGGACGAGGAGCGCCTGCTGCTGGAGCGCTGCCGCGCCTACCAGCGGGCCCGTTTCGACGCCGGGTACCAGGCGCTGACCCTCCCCGCGGACAAGGGCGGTGCCGGCCTGACCGCCGCCCACGTGGCCGTCTTCGCCGAGGAGGAGTCCGCCTTCGAGGTGCCGCCCTCCACCGAGCTGATCAGCGTCACCGTGCGCCTGGTCGCGATGGCCGTCTCCCTGTTCGGGACGGCCGGGCAACTCCACGACCATGCACGCGCGTTCCTGCGCACCGACCTGCTGGCCTGCCAGCTCTTCAGCGAACCCGGCGCCGGGTCCGACCTCGCGGCCCTGCGCACCCGCGCCCGGCAGGCCGACGGGGGCGAGTGGGTGATCGACGGTCAGAAGGTGTGGACCTCGGGCGCCCAGTTCGCCGACTACGGTCTGCTGCTCGCCCGCACCGACCCGGACGTCGTGAAACAGGCCGGCATCACCGCCTTCCTGGTCCCGATGGACGCCACGGGAGTGGAGGTGCGCCCCATCCGGCAGATGAGCGGCGGCGCCTCCTTCAACGAGGTCTTCCTCAGCGGCGTACGCGTCCCGGACCGGCTCCGGATCGGGCGGCCCGGCCAGGGCTGGGAGGTCGCCACCACCACCCTCGCCTTCGAACGGACCGCCTCCGGCAGCGGCAACCGCCGCAAGGGCGGCACCTTTACGGACGTTCTCGCGCTCGCCCGGTCCCTCGACCGCACCTCGGACCCGCTGGTCCGCCAGCGCCTCGCCGACCTGTACGTACGTGCCGCCCTGCGCGCGGCCACCGTCGAGCGCGTGGCCAGGACGAGCGCCGCGGGCGGCCGGCCGGGCCCGGAGGCGTCGTTGACCAAACTCATGGCCTCCGATCTGCTCACCCGCACGGGGCAGGTCGCCGCCGAGCTGATGGGGGCGCGGATCAGCGCCGACACAGGGGAACCGGGCACGTTCGCCTGGACACAGCATCTGCTCGGCGCCCCCGGCTACCGGCTGGCCGGAGGCACCGACCAGATCCAGCGCAATCTGATCGGCGAGCGGGTGCTGAAGCTGCCGCCGGAGCCGCGGGCGGACCGGGCGCCGTTCTCGCAGCTTCCCGGCAACTGAGGGGCTTCTCGGCCACCGAGCCACGGGGACCGTTCCGGCAATCACAAAGGAGTGACATCGATGGATCTGGGACTGACGGGTGCGAAGGCGCTGGTGACCGGCGCGAGCCGGGGCATCGGCCGGGCGATCGCCGCGACCCTTGCGGCCGAGGGCTGCGCACTGGCCCTGTGCGCCCGGGGTGAGGAGGGGCTGGCGAAGGCCGCCGCCGAGCTGCGCGGCGAGGGTGCCACGGTGTTCGCGGAGCCGGTCGACGTCACCGACCCGGCCGCGCTCGCGGCCTTTGTGCAGCGGGCGGCCGGTGCACTCGACGGCCTGGACCTGCTGGTGTCCAACGTGTCGGCCGGCAATGTGAAGGGCCCCGAGTCCTGGGAAGCCAGCCTGCGCGGCGACCTGATCCCGTTCGCGGGACTCGTCGAGGCGGCCCTGCCGCACCTGGAGGCCTCCGACCGGGCCGCCGTCGTGGCCATCGGCACCACCAACGCCTCCGACACCGCGCGCCCGGCCGGAGCGAACTCGTACTCCGCGCTCAAGGCGGCCGTCGTCCAGCACGCCTCGGCCCTCGCGCACGCCCTGGCGCCGAAGGGCATCCGCGTCAACACCGTCTCGCCCGGCCCGGTCGACTTCCCCGGCGGCGCCTGGGAGACCGTCCGCGCCAGCCGCCCCGAGGTGTACGAGGAGGTGCTGGCCAGGCTGCCGATCGGCCGCTACGGCGCCGCGGAGGACGTGGCCGCGGCGGTGGCGTTCCTGCTCGGACGGACCGGCTCCTTCTGCGTCGGTGTCAACCTCGTGGTGGACGGCGGGCTGCTCACCCGCGTCCAGTACTGAGCCGTGGCGGGCCCGGCCGGCCGCCTGGACGCCGTACTGGTCTGCGGCGGCCGCTGGCACGACTTCGACCACGTGCGGCTCCGGCTGCTGGAGCTGCTCGGAGAGCATCCCCGGGTCCGCACCACGGTGTACCAGGACTACGACTGCGCGGCCGCACTCGACAAGGCCGACCTGCTGGTCACCTACACCTGCGACGTCCGGCCCCGCCCGGCGCAGCGGGCAGCGCTTTCACGGTTCGTCGAGCGGGGCGGGCGCTGGCTCGCCCTGCACGGCACCAACTCGGTGATCGAGCCGTCGACGGATGGCAGCTCGCGGGTGTTCACGACCCCGCGGCTCCTCGGGGAGCTGGCGGAGGTGCTCGGCAGCCAGTTCCTGGCCCACCCGCCGATCGAGCCGTACGAGGTGCTGGTGACCCGGCCCGACCATCCGCTGGTCGCCGGGATCGGTCCGTTCACGGTCACCGACGAGCTCTACGTGTGCGCGCTGCACGGCGAGCTGGAGGTGCTGCTGCACGCCGAGTACACGGGGCCGTGCCGCGGTTTCGCCGAAGGCGACGCGGCGGCCCTCGACGCCGCGCCCCGGCCGGTGCTGTATCTCAAGCGGCACGGCCTCGGTGAGGTCTGCTACTTCACCCTCGGCCACTGCAGGGGCCGCTACGACATGCAGGATCTCGGAGTGGACGACACCGGACGCGTGGACGTGGGGCCCTGGCGGACACCGGAGTTCCTGACAGTGCTCCGGCGCTGTGTGGAGCGGACGGTGGGCGGGCGGAGCCAGGCCGGGGGAGCGGGGTGACACTGAACCTGGCCGCTCATCCCTCCGGAACAGGGCCCAGCCCATCGGTCCGACCTGCGGATTGTTATGGACGGGGCCTCGCAGCAGGCGTACGGTGCCTCCGCGCACGCTCTTTCGCGGCCGTTTCGTTCTTCGCCCGTGGGGGGCCGTCGTCATGTCTGCATCCAGTGATCTCCGTCCGCGTCGCATGCTGCCGAGCGGAACGCCACGCTCGGCGCGCGGCCTCCTGGCCGCGGCGTCGGCGTCGCTCGCGATCGTCGCCCTGAGCGATCTCTTCGCCGTCTTCGCCGGAGCCCGGCTCTACCCGCTCATCGAGGACGACCAGGGGTCTGCCGTCGTTCCCCAGCAGAGGCTGGACGCCGCCTACTCGCTGTACCAGACAGCCGGCAACGTCCGAGGCATCGTGTACGTGCCCTGCGCGGTCCTCTTCGTCGCCTGGTTCTTCTGGACGCGCCGCAACACCGGGCTACTGGCACCCGATCGGTTCCGCAAGGGCCCGGGCTGGGCGATCGGCGGCTGGCTCATTCCACTGGCGAACTTCTGGCTGCCGTACCGCATCGCCGTCGACATGTGGGGTGCCGCAACACCCCTGCCCGCCGACGGGGAGTCGTACCGGGTATCGATCTGGCCCGTGAACCTGTGGTGGGGCCTGCTCGTTTCCAGCGAGTTGTTCGGCTGGTACGCCGCGTCGCGATACGAGAGCGCCGAGGCACCCACGGAGATTCGGGCCGCGGTGATGCAGTACATGGCAGCGGACGCCCTGGACATCGCCGCTGCCGTGGCCGCGGTGTACTTCGCCGTGCGTCTGACATCCATGCACTGGCTGAAGGCGAGCGCCGGCAGTCCTTACAGCAGGTGAGCGGGCCAGGGGCCGCTGCTTTCGCTCAGGCGTGCGGCAGTATCACCGCGCGGCCGTTGATCTCCCCGGCGTGCAGGCGCTCGTACGCCTCGGGCGCCTGTTCCAGCGTGAAGGTCTCGACGTGACAGGACACGAGACCCTGCCGCGCCAGTTCCAGGACCTCCATCAGCTCCGTCCGGCTGCCCCAGTAGGGGAAGGAGGCCGAGACCTCGAACGGCAGGCCGCCCCCGAAGCCGACGGCCAGCGTGCCCCCGCCGAGGCCGACGACAGTGACGTCGCCCGCCACCGCCACCGACGCGGCGGCCACCGCCAGGGTCGTCTCGGCTCCGACGAAGTCCAGGACGACCTCCGCTCCCGTACCGCCGGTGAGCTCCCGGATCCGTGCGGCCGCCTCGCCGTCGGAGAGGAGCGTCTCGTGGGCGCCGACGTCATGTGCCAGCGTGAGCTTCTCCTTGCTCACGTCGAGCGCGACCACCCGGGCCGGGGACAGCGCGCGCAACAGTTGCACGGCGAGATGCCCCAGACCGCCGACGCCGATCACCACCGCCGTGCTGCCGGGCGGCAGCTTCGGCAGCGATCCGCGGATCGCGTGATAGGGGGTCAGCCCGGCGTCCGTCAGGGGCGCGGCCTGCACGGGGTCGAGTCCGTTCAGCGGGACCAGGTGGCCGGGCGAGTCCACCAGCACGTACTCCGCCAGGGCGCCGGGGGAACCGAGCCCGGGCGGCAGGATGCCGAGTCCGGCGGCGTGCGGACAGCAGTTCTCCTTGCCTTCGGCGCACGGGTGGCAGCGCCCGCAGCCCCACGGGCCGTACACCGCCACCGCCTCGCCCTCGGTCACGGCGGTGACACCGGCGCCCAGCGCGGCCACCGTGCCGACGCCCTCGTGACCGAGTGTCATCGGCAGCGCGTAGGGGAACTGCTCCTCGGGCCAGCCCATCACGGCCAGATCGGAGTGGCAGAGCCCCGCCGCCGTCACCTGCAACAGCACCTGGCCCGGGCCGGGTTCGGGCACCGGCACGTCCACGACCTCGGGGGCGTGCCCCACCCGCCGGTACTGAACAGCCTTCATCATCAGGTCTCCTTGTCGGTTGTTCTGGTGGCCAGCCCGAGCCCGGTGATGCCGGTGCCGAGCCTGAGGACTGCGAGGGCCGTGCCCCGGGCGTTGAAGCGGCCCGCGCGCAACTGGGTCGCCCCGACGAAGGCGGCGGCGTAGGCCGACAGCCGGCGACACCGGACAGCAGCGCGGAGGCCACCAGGGCGCGAAGGCGCAGCCGGTCGGTGCGCGCCCCTTGCAGCCGGGCCGCGTCGGCGTTGATCCGGCGTCCAGCTGGCGGCCGGAGTGGCACCGCTGTGACGCCTGCGCTGCCGCGACTCGCGTCGCCTTCCGCGTCCGCGGCGGTCGGCTCCGGTCAGACGGATCTATTCGGAGAAACTTATGAGGCACTACAGCTTCAGGTGGGTCGGAGTGTGACACGCCTCAGTGGGCTTGGGGAGAGGGGTGCCACAAGAAATTCCGAAACAACCGCAGGAAAGCGCGTGGCCTCGGATGGTGTGGAGGTCGTCCACCGGCGTGAGTGTTGCTCCCGGGCGCAACCGGTAACTACACTCACTCTAAAGTTTCTGCCGGAGGAGAGATGATGGACGAATCGTCGGAGCCGGCCACGGCGCGGTGCCCCGGGCCCAGCGTCCAGGACTACCTCGACCAGGACAGCCGCCCCGTTCCCCCCGCCCTGAGGTACGAGCGCAACGACTACCTCGGCAGCGAGGACATCGACACCGCCCGCTTCACCTCCCGAGAGTGGGCCGAGCGCGAGATGCGGCAGGTGTGGCGGCGCGTCTGGCAGTTCGCCTGCCTGGAGAGCGAGATCCCCGAGGTCGGCGACCACGAGGTCTACGAGATCGGCGACGACTCCCTCATCGTCGTCCGCACGGCCCCCGGCGAGATCCGTGCCTTCGTCAACGTCTGCCTGCACCGCGGACGCAAACTGCGCACCGGCGGCGGCAACGTCAGCGAGTTCCGCTGCTCGTTCCACGGCTTCGCCTGGAACCTCGACGGCACGATGCAGACCCCGCCCTGTGCCTGGGACTTCCCGCACGTCACCCCGGAGAAGTTCGCGCTCCCCGAGGCGCAGGTGGCCACCTGGCGGGGCTTCGTCTTCATCAACATGGACCCGTACGCCGAGTCCTTCGACAGCTACCGCGGCACCTTCGACGACTACTACATCTGGCCGCTGGAGAACCGCTACAAGTCGCTGCACATCGGCAAGGTGCTGCCCTGCAACTGGAAGATCGCACAGGACGCGTTCATCGAGTCCTTCCACGTGATCGCCACGCACCCGCAGATGCTGCCGTGGCTCGCCGACGCCAACTCGCAGTACGACGTCATGGCGGACCAGCCGAACTGGAACCGGATGATCAACATCCAGGGCGCGCCCAGCCCGCACGTGGCGGACTCGGTCACGGAGGAGGACGTTCTGGAGACCTTCTACGACTCGCGTGCGTTCTATGCCGCCGCCCAGGGCCGTGACCTGGTCATGCGGGAGGGTGACGAACTGCCGGCGATCCCGCCCGGTGGCACCGCCCGCCAGGTCCTCGCCGCGCGGATGCGCGAGCAACTCGCGGCCACCTCGCACCAGGACTTCTCGGAGACCCCGGACACCGAGCTGCTCGACGCCATCAACTACTTGCTGTTCCCCAATTTCAACCCCTGGGGCGGCGCCAAGTCGAACATCATCTACCGGTTCCGGCCCAACGGCCTCGACCCCGACTCCTGCACCGCCGAGATCATCTTCATGTCGTCCCCGAAGCAGCCCGGCGAGACGCCGCCCCCGGCGAAGATCCGCTGGGTGCCCGAGGACATGCTCTTCGCCGACATCCCCGAACTCGGCGTCCTCGGCCCCGTCTTCGACCAGGACTGCGAGAACCTGCCCTACGTCCAGCAGGGCCTCAAGGCGATGCGCAAGCCGGGCATCACCCTGGCGAACTACCAGGAGAGCCGCATCCGCCACTTCAACCGGACGCTCGACCGGTGGATGAGCAGGTGACCCACCGGGTGGCGGTCAGACCCTCCGGCGTCGAGCTCGAAGTCCTCGACGGCGAGGACCTGTTCACCGCCGCCCGGCGGCTCGGCTACCGCTGGCCCACCGTCTGCGGCGGCAAGGGCACCTGCCGTACCTGCTTCGTCCAGGTCGAGGAGGGCGCCGAGAACTGTTCCCCCGTGGGCCCGCTGGAACGCGAGGGCATCGAGGCCCTGCGCAAGCCGGTGGACGGCCTGACCCGGCTCGCCTGCCGGCTCCTGGTCGAGGGCCCGGTGACCGTGACCAAGCGCGGCGTGCGCCGCCGAGTGCAGGAGTGAGGCTCCCATGTCCAAGCAAGTGATCCACCCTCTGACCGGGCATGTCTACCGGCTCACGGAGGACGGGCTGGTCGAGGTGACCGACCCGAGGACAGGCCTGCAGGGCGTCTTCGACTTCCAGGCCCGGTGGCAGTCGGGCGAACTACGGCACGCCGACCTCCAGATGGCCGGCTGGGTCGGCCGCCTCGCCCGGCGGCGTACGTCCCGGCAGCCGGAGGAGTGATCCCGTGACGCCCCGTACGACCCGGGTGGTCTGTCTGGTGCGCCGACCCGACGGAGAACCGCTCCCCCGTGACTTCGCCGTCGAGGAGCACCCGTTGCCACCCCTGGGGGAGGGGCAGGTGCTCGTGCGCAACCTCTACATGAGCGTCGACCCGTCCATGCGCGGGCGGCTGTCGACCACCGAGAAGCACTACACGCACAACTTCACCCCGGGCTCGCCGCTCGACGGCCGCGCCCTCGGTGTCGTGGAGGAGAGCCGCTGCGCCTCGGTGCCGCCGGGCACGTACGTACGCCATCAGCTCGGCTGGCGGGAACGGGCGGTGCTCGACGCGGTGGCCGTCGACGGCGCCGGCCGCATCGACCCGGACGTCGCGCCGCTGCCCACCTGGTTGGGCCTGCTCGGCCAGACCGGTTTCACCGCGTACGTCGGCCTGACCCGTATCGCGCACCTGCGTCCGGGCGACACCGTCTTCGTGTCGGCGGCGGCCGGCGCCGTCGGCACCGCCGCCGGCCAGTTCGCGCGCCTGCTGGGCGCGGTCCGCGTCATCGGGACCGCCGGAGGGCCGGACAAGTGCGCCCTCCTGGTGAAGGAGTTCGGCTACGACGCGGCCGCGGACTACCGTGCCGAGCCGGTGCGCGACGCGCTGGCCCGGCTGGCACCCGACGGCATCGACGTCTACTTCGACAACGTCGGCGGCGAACAGCTCGCCGCGGCTCTGCACGCACTGCGCACCGGTGGCCGGGTCGCCCTGTGCGGCATGATGTCGCAGTTCGGCGGCGAGGGGCGGACCGTGGACATCAACCAGTTGATCCAGGCGGTCCTCAAGCGGCTGACACTCTGCGGGTTCATCGTCCGCGACCACGAGGACCTGCGGACGGAGTTCGAGCAACGGGTCGCCGGCTGGCTCGCCGAGGGCCGGATCACCGCGCGCGAGACGGTCGTCGACGGCCTGGAGAACGCCGCGGGAGCGCTGCTGTCCCTGCTGGGCGGCGGCAACGTCGGCAAGATGCTGGTCCGGTTGGGGGAGTCAGCGCATGGGTCGTGACGAGGCCACGGTGTGGGCCTCCAGGCAGACCCCGACCCGCGTGATCCCGGCCACGGCCGCCCGGAACTCCTTGATGTGCGGCGTGGCGAAGTGCTCGTCGAGGGCTTGCCGGGAGGCCCACCGCTCGTACACACGGATCCGCTGTTCGCTGCCCGGGTCCGCGGTCATCGCGTAGTCCAGGCAGCCCGGCTCCTCCTCACGGGTCCGGTCTCCCAGCACGACCAGATGTCCCAGCACCCTGTCGCGATCGCCGGCCTCGTAGTCCATCCAGCCCGCGACGATGATTTCCTCTGCCATGGCGTGTTCCCTTCGCGGTCATGGCCGTGGGCCCGCCGCCCCCGCCACGGGAGCGGCGGGCCCACGCGTTTCTCAGACTCCGGGCGTGGTCGGCACGCTGTCGACGGTGACCGTGCCCCGGTCACCGTCGACCGTGACCACCATGCCGTCCCGCAGCCGTCGCGTCCCGCCCTCGACGGAGATCACGGCCGGGATGCCCAGCTCACGGCAGACCACCACGGCATGGCTGTTGAGCGCGCCCACGTCCACGACGGCGGCTCCGGCGACCAGGAACAGCGGGGTCCAGGCCGCGTCCGTGATCGGCGCGACCAGCACCTCGCCGGGCTCCAGCGCCTCGCACGAGGCCGGGTCGGTGACCACCCGCACCGTGCCGGTGCACGTGCCGTGGCTGCCGCCCACACCGCCGAGCACATCGCCCTCGACGGCCGCCTCGGCCCGTTCCCCGGCGCGGCGCGGCCAGGTGTCGATCTCGGTCTGCGCGTCGTCGGCGACGAAGAACGGCGGTTCCAGTTCGTGCAGGCCCGCGTACTCCTCCAGCCGCCGCGCGATGACGGGGCCGAAGGATTCCGGGGCGGCGACATACTCGTCGAGTTCGGTGTCCAGCAGCATCATCACGTCCTCGGGCCGGGCGAAGAGCCCCGCCTCGACGCCCCGGCGGCCGAGCTCCCGTACGGCCATGCGGATCTCGTTGACGACCGTGACGCAGTTCGCCTTCGTGCGCTCGCGGGCCGGGATCCACACCTGGGAGGCGTGCATCCCGGCGTCGAACATCGGCTGCGCGTCCTCGGGCAGTGCGCCTCTGATCTCCCGCGCCGTCCGCTCGCGCCCCTCGGTGAGCCGTTTCCGGCGGGCGGCCGGCGAGTCGTCGTCGGGACTGCGCCGGATCCGGTCGACCAGGGCCAGCGCCTGGACGGGCGCCGCCTCCCAGGACAACGCGTGGATGTCCCACTCGTTGGGGCCGCGGTCGCCGGACTCCGCCAGGAACTCCTCGAAGGCGTCACGGAACGCCTTCACGTCCCCGCTCGCCCCGTCGAGCGCCCGCTCCACCGCGGCCGGACCCCGGTCGAACAGCGCGCTCAGTTCGGCCGAGGCCGCCACCTGCCGGGACAGCGTCCACAGCCCGGCCGAGGGGGAGGCGGAGTCGACGTCCCCGAGACCGCCGATGAGGTCGAGCATGGCGCCGGGGCGGTCCACGCTCGCGCACAGCGGGCCGAGGATCGCCGGTCCGACGGACGCGGGCAGCGACGACTCGACGTGCCGCTGGAACGTCGTCTCCACCTCGTCCAGCAACGACCGTGCGTGCGCCACGAGTTCGGCGTCGGACAGCCGCGTCAGGCCGGGTCGCGAGCGCCGCAGGGCGCGCAGCCGCTCCCGGTCAACGTCGGCCTCCGGGAAGGTGGTCTGGCCGAGCATCCGCTGGAGCGTCGCGCCCGCCTTGGCGGTCAGCTCCTCGTCCTGGTCGTCCGGGTGCGCGAGGTACACCGGCGTGTCGGAGCGCTGTCCGACGAAGGCCGCGTCGATCTGGTCCGCGGTCTGGCCCATGCGGATGCCGAACAGCCGCATGTGGGACAGATTGAGGTAGAAGTGGCCGCCGAACATGCCGACGAACGGGGGCCGGGGGCCGGCTACCTCCTCCTCGCTGTAGATGCCGAACCCGACGAAGCCGCGACGCCAGCCCTGCAGGCCCCGCCCCCAGACCAGGGTCCAGCCCAGCGGGCTGGCGGGGTCCGGCAGCGTCTCGCCCGCATTGGCCCGCGTGTAGTGCGGCAGCCGCTCACTGCGCTGCCAGTCCGTGATCCAGCTCTTCATGACCGAGGTCTCCCGCTGTCCGTACCCGCGCCTACCACTGCGCTGTTCCGCCGTCGACGCTGATCAGCGTGCCGGTGATGCCCGCCCCCGCCTCGCTCGCGAGCAGCGAGGCGACCGCCGCGATCTGCTCCACCGTGGTGATCTTCTTGGTGGCGGCGTGCTCGGCGAAGCGGCTCAGCCATTCCTCGTAGCCGATGCCCTCGGCCTCGGCGGCGGCCGGCCCCGCGGCACGCATCAGGTCGGTGTCGACGGCGCCGGGGCAGATGGCGTTGCAGGTGACTCCCTGCGTGCCGTACTCGAAAGCCGTCGCCTTGGTGAGCCCGTGGATGGCGTGCTTGTTGGTGATGTAGTGGCTGATCCCGGGCTTGTTGGCCTGCTTGCCCTCGACCGACGAGATGTTGATGATGCGGCCCCAGCCGTTCTCCAGCATCGCCGGCAGCGCGCGGCGGGTGCCGTAGAAGTAGTTGTTGACGTTGAGCTTGAGGGCGTCGTGCCACGCCTCGTCGCTGAGCTGGTGGATCGGGGCGAAGCCGGAGCTGCCGCCGGCGTTGTTGACCCAGATGTCGAGCCGGCCGAAGCGCTCCGCGGCGAAGTCGGCGAGGCCCTCGATGTCCTCCTGGCGGCCCGCGTCGCAGGGGTGGAAGACGGCCCGGTCCCCGGCGTCCATCTCCTCCAGGGCCTGCTTGCCCTTGACCTCGGAACGGCCGCTGACGACGACCGTGGCGCCGTCGGCCAGGAAGGCCTCGGCGATGGCGCGGCCGATGCTGCGCGTGCTGCCCGTGATCACCGCGACACGTCCGTCGAGGCTGCCCGTAGCCACCATGGTGTTCTCCCGCGAGTGTTGTTGGTTGCTCACCTGGCGGCTCTGGGGGCTGCTGTGGCGCCACTGTCCAGGTGTCGGTGAATGGTGCGGTGGAAGTGCTGGAGTCCGGGCTCGTTGCGTCCGAAGACGAAGTCGGTCCCGTCGAGGGCCTGCAGGCCCTGCTGGACTCCGTAGGTGGTCGCGTAGTCCTCGTCGCGGACCACCTCGTGGAACCACTCGCCGAACCGGTCGGCAGCCCGGCGTTCCTCCTCGGTGACCGCCGGTTCCCGCAGCAGGATGATCTGCTGGGTCACCGACTCGGTGGCCGTCCGGGGAAGCACCAGGGAGACGGCGATCTTCTGGCGCCAGCCGCCGGCGATCGCGAGGCCCGGGAAGAGCCAGTAGATGGGCCCGACGCAGTCCCCGGGGTCACGCTGGTCCGGCGGCAGGTCGACCGCCTGCGCGATGGGACGCAGGGCCGGTGCGATGCGCTGGTGGGGACCCCAGGTGTCGTGGGCCATCATGTTCGAGAGGTTCGTCTCGAACACCGTCTTCGGGTGCAGCGAGGCGAAGTGGTACGTCTCCAGGTACCCGTCGAGGGTGACCTTCCAGTTGGGACTGGTCAGCTCGCTGGTGGAGTAGTGGTGGCACTCCGCCAGCCGGAGGCCCTCCAGCAGGGGCTGGAGGTCGCCCAGCCAGGCATCCAGGTCGGGCTCGGCCGCCGGGTCCAGTGAGACGAAGACGATCCCCGCCCGCTCCCCGGCCGGCAGCCTGACGAGGCTGCGGCCCTCGCGCGCGACCTCGCCGAAGGTCTTCTCGGCGTACACGCCCCGCAGCTCTCCGGCGAGGTCGTACGACCAGGAGTGGTACGGGCAGATGAGCCGCTTCGACACCCCGCAGCCGGGTTCGAGGAGCTTGGCTCCCCGGTGCCGGCAGGCGTTGATCATCGCGTGCACGGCGCCCTGACGGTCACGGGTGATCAGCACGGGGATGCCGAGCACGTCGATCGCCTTGTAGGTGTTCGGCCCGGGAAGCTCGCAGGACATGGCGAGCGGCAGGGGAACGCTGCGGTGGACGGCGTCCGTCTCGCGCTGCCAGCGGTCGGCGTCGAGGTAATGGGCGACGGGTTCCGTCCACTGGCCGTCCGCCTCGTGTGTCGTGTTGTCGCGGTAGTGCGCCACCACACGCTCGACGAGTTCGGCGGCCTCCCGCCGCATCGTCAGGGACGCGGCGTCGGTGGACCGGTCCCGGCTGATCCACGACGCGTATTCGGGGGCCGAGGGGGCCGAGGGAGCTGAGACCGACGACGTGGGTCCGGCGTCTGTTTCCCTCTCCGGCGAACTGGTCTGGACCACGATGTCCTCACAATCCTCCCAGCCGCGAGCCGGTGACCGGCTTCGGAATGCGACAGCTGGGTTGTGTCCGAAACGACAACAGGACTTAGTGTGCTCTGTCAATAGAAAGTGGCGAAGTTGCCGCTCGGTGCCCCGTGGGGGTGGGTGCGATGGTCATGACCCTGCCGTTCGAGGTGGGCGTGGTGGTGCGGGACCTGGAGCTGATGGAGCGCTTCTACTGCGCCGTTCTCGGCTGTCGCGCCGAGCGCCGCTCGCGCGTACCGCACTCCGTCGGCGGCCCGGCCGGGCTCGGCGGCGAGCTGGTGGTCGCCTGGCTGCGGGTGCCCTCCGGGGGGTGTGTCAAGTTGATCCTTCCCCGGTCGGTCCCGGTGTCGGCGCGCGCGGCGACCTCGCCGGCCGGGCGGCCGGGACTGGCGTATCTGACCTTTCACCTCGACGACCTGGACCCGGTCGTGGCGGCGCTGCCGACCGCGGGCGCCCGGCCCCTGTCGGACCCGGTCGTCGTCAGGGCGCGCGGGCGGCGGATCAGCTTCTGGGCCGATCCGGAGGGCAACGTCGTGGAGTTGGTGGACACGCGGGCCGGCGACTCGGAACCGGGGCATAGTAATTAGAGACGCTGTTCAGTAAGGTGCCCTCTGGCTGGTTACTGTAGACCAGCACTAGTAAGTCCGATGGCCCGGCAACCTCCCTCGGACGAAGGGGCGGACGATGGCTCAACGAGCGTCAACGGCGTCGACGGTATCCGCGCAGCTCATCAAGGACCTGCATCAACGCATGGTGCGTATCCGGCTGTTCGAGACCGAGGCGGGAAAGCTCATGGAGGCCGGCAAACTGCCCGGCTTCCTGCACCTCTATGTCGGCCAGGAGGCCGTCGCCGCCGGCGTGATGGCGGCCCTGCGCGACGACGACCAGATCACCTCCACCCACCGCGGTCACGGGCACGCCGTGGCCAAGGGTGTCGGCTTCCGCGAGATGTACGCCGAGCTGTACGGCCGGGTCACCGGCGCCTGCCTCGGCCGCGGCGGGAGCATGCACATCAACGACCTCACCCGCGGCATGCTCGGGGCCAACGGCATCGTCGGAGCGGGCGTCCCGATCGCCGTCGGAGCCGCCTTCGCCGCCCGGTACAAGGGCGAGGACAGCGTCGCCGTGACCTTCTTCGGCGACGGCGCCACCAACATCGGCGCCTGGCACGAGGGCGCCAACATGGCGGCGATCCTCGGCCTGCCGGTGGTCTTCGTCTGCGAGAACAACGGCTACGCGGAGTTCACCCCGCAGTCCGGGCACATGCTGCTCACCGATGTCGCCGACCGGGCGGCCGCCTACGGCATGCCCAGCGTGATCGTCGACGGCATGGACGCGGTCGCCGTCCACCGGGCCGCCGCCGAAGCCGTCGAACGGGCCCGGTCCGGCGCCGGCCCGATGATGATCGAGGCCAAGACCTACCGCTACTTCGACCACCAGGGCGTCAAGGGCCTGCGTCACCCCTACCGCTCCGACGAGGAGGTCGCCGAGTGGAAGGCCCGTGACCCCATCGGCCTGCTCGAGGCCCGAGCCGTCGCCGACGGCACCGCCACGCGTGCCGAACTGGACGACGTGTGGCAGCGCACGCGCGACGAGATCGCCGAGGCCATCACGTACGCCGAGGCGAGCCCGCTGCCCGACCCCGCCGACCTGCTGCTCAACGTCTACTCGGGATGACCGCCATGACCACCACCACCGAAGCACCGGCCGTCACCCCGGTCGCAGCCTCCCGCAGACTGTCCTACGTCAAGGCCTTCAACGAGGGACTCGCACAGGCCATGCGCGAGGACGAGAACGTCTTCGTCGCCGGCGAGGACGTGGCCGGATACGGCGGCGTCTTCCGCATGTTCGACAACCTGCTCGACGAGTTCGGCCCCCGCCGCATGATCGACACCCCGATCTCCGAAGCCGCCCTGGTCGGCCTCGGCGTGGGAGCCGCCGCCCGGGGCCTGCGCCCCGTCGTCGACCTGATGTTCATGGACTTCATCGGCGTCTGCCTCGACCAGATCGTCAACCAGGCGGCGAAGATGAAGTACATGTTCGGCGGGGCGCTGTCCGTGCCGCTCACCATCACCACCGCCTCGGGAGCCGGCCTCGGGGCCGCGGCCCAGCACAGCCAGAGCCTGGAGGCCTGGCTGGCCCACGTGCCCGGCCTCAAGGTGGTGATGCCCTGCGACGCGTACACCGCCAAGGGCCTGACCGTCTCGGCCATCCGGGACGACAACCCGGTCGTCATCATGCTCAACAAGGTCCTGCTCGGCAGCACCAGCGAGGTTCCCGAGGAGATCTACGGCATCGAGCTGGGCCAGGCGCACACGGCACGGCACGGCTCCGACGTCACGGTGATCGCCCTGGGCCGCATGGTGGGGGAGGCCCTCGCGGCGGCCGACGAACTCGCGGCCGAGGGCGTGGAGATCGAGGTGATCGACCCCCGCACCGTGCAGCCGCTGGACACCGGGACGATGTTCTCCTCCGTCCGCCGTACCAACCGCGTGCTCGTGGTGCACGAGGCCGTCACCTTCGGCGGGCTCGGCGCGGAGATAGCCGCCCAGATCCAGGACTCCGTCTTCGACCACCTGGACGCACCGGTCCTGCGCATCGGCGCTCCCTTCTCCCCGGTGCCCTTCTCCCCGGTCCTGGAGAAGGCCTACGTGCCCGATCGCGCCCGCATCGCCCAGGGCTGCCGCCGCCTCCTCGAAAGGTCGTGACGGACATGGCGATCGAGGTTCTGCTGCCGAAGATCGGTCTGACCATGCAGGAAGGCACGATCGACGAATGGCTCGTGCCGGCCGGCGCGGCCGTCGCGGAGGGCGACGCACTGCTGAGGCTCGCGACCGACAAGGTCGACGTGGACGTCGAGGCGGAGGCCGGGGGACTGTTCCACCCTGCGGTTCCTGCGGGGGCCACCGTCCCCGCCGGGGCCCTCATCGGCTGGCTGCTGGCCGAGGGCGAGCAGCCACCGGACCCGGCGGGTACGCCGATGCCCGCCGGGTCCGGGACCAGTGCGGCCGGGGCTTGTCTCCCCGCCCTCAACGGCACCGTCGCCGGCGGTGCCGCTGCCGCGCCCCCCGGCGACGGCACCCGTGACCGGCTTCTCTCCTCACCGAACGCCCGGCGGGTCGCCGCCGCGGCCGACGTCGACCTCACCGCCGTACGCGGCACCGGACCCGGCGGCCGCATCGTCTCCGAGGACGTGGAGGAGTTCCTCGCGGCCCTCCCCGGCGACCTCGGCACGCCGGTCCCGGCGGTCGGCACGCCCTCCTCGCCGCTGGTCCGCAAGCTGGCCAGGGAACGGGGCATCGACCTCTCGGAGGTCAACGGCACCGGGCCGGGCGGCCGGGTCCGCCGGTCCGACCTGGACGCCGTCCCCGCGGCACCTCCGCGCCGGGGCGCGGCCCCCCGGCCCGGCGACGTCCTCCCGCTCACCGGGATGCGCGGCACCATCGCGCGCCGGATGCACGCCAGCCTCCAGGAGATGGCACAGCTGACGCACGGCTACGAGGTGCGGATGGACGCCGTGGTGTCCCTGAGGGACCGGCTCAAGAAGGAGTGGGCCGACAGCGATCTGCCGGTGCCCGGCCTCAACGACTTCCTGCTGAAGGCCGCGGCCCTGGCCCTGCGCGAGCACCCGCTGCTCAACGCGACGGTGCGGGAGGACGGCATCCATCTGCTCGACGGCATCCACCTGGGCTTCGCCGTGGCCGTCCCGGGCGGCCTCATGGTCCCGGTGATCGAGGACGCGGTGGAGCTGCCGCTGCCCGGGATCGCCAGCCGGTCCAGGGCCCTGGCCCAGGCCGCACGCGAGGGGAGGATCTCCCCGGGACAGCTGGAAGGGGCCACCTTCACCGTCACCTCGCTCGGCGGATACGGCGTCGACTTCTTCACCCCGGTGATCAACCCGGGCAACGTCGCGATCCTCGGGGTGGGCAGACTCAGGGACGGCGTCGAGTGGGTGGACGACCGGCCGCTGCGGACGCGGGTGCTCACCCTGAGCCTCACCTTCGACCACCGTGCCGTCGACGGGGCGCCCGCCGCGGAATACCTGCGCACGGTCGGCGAGTTGCTGCGCAGGCCGCTGCGGCTGCTGGTGTGATGGGCCGGACGCACCCTCAGGTGCCCGGGTCGGCGATCCGCTCCGCGAGAGCGCCGACCTCGCGGACGAAGGCGCGGTGCCCGAGCGACCGGTACACGTCGTCGCCCCGGACCTGCGAGATCGCCGCGGTCTCCAGCAGCGCCAGCAGGCCCAGCCCGATCACCGACGCCTCGGCGTCGGAGACGGACGCCCGGGCCTTGCGGATCAGCCGCACCAGCTCGTCCAGCAACTCGGTACGGCTCTCCTGGCGCAGCGCCTCGGCCTCCTGGCTCATGCCGGCCGACGACACGAAGAACACGGTGGCGGCGGAGCGGTGTTCGCCCAGCCAGGACAGCAGCGTGGTGACCGCCGCACCGATGTCCGCGCCGGGTTCGTGGGCCTCCGTGAGCGCCTGCAACTGCTCGCGCAGCGCGGTGGCGAACGCCCGCATCCCCTCTGCCAGGACCTGGTCCTTGGAGGAGAAGTGGTAGTACACCGCTGCCGAGGTCATCTCCGCGCGAGCGGCGATGTCGGCCACCGTCACCTCGTCCGGCGGCTGGGTGGCGAACAGCTCGGTGGCTGCTTCGATCACCCACTGCCTGCGCGACGGACGGTGAGCGGCGCGGGTTCCGGAGGTCGTCATGGTGTCAAGTATGCCGGGCGCCGAGTGTCCCGTAAGCCCATGCACAACAGGAATTACTCCGCCGGACGGTTGGAGTTACTGGATACCATGGTCAGTACAAGGCCCACGGACGCGGGGTCACGGCAGCCGGCAGGGAGCATGATGGCCAGCACGAAGAACGGCAAGCAGCCCGCCCATCGACCCTCGCGGCGGCAGCACATCATCACCGCCGCCGTGCGGGTGTTCGGCCGCAACGGGTTCTCGGAGACCAGCATCCAGGACATCGCCGACGAGGCCCAGGTGGTGCCCACGGCCGTCTACTACCACTTCGACGGCAAGGAGGAGCTGCTCGAACTCGCCATGCGCCGGGTCTTCGACCAGCTGAACGCGGTCGTGGAGGCGGCCCGCCCCGAGTCCGAGCCGGGTGACGCGGAGGGGCTGATCCGCGTCATCGACGCCGTGTGGGACTGGGTGGAACAGAACCCGGACGAGGCTCGCCTGTACCAGGTCCAGGTCGCCTCCGCCAACGGCAGCGTCAAGGTGCTGCGGGACGAGTTCGAGCAGCGGCACATCCAGCGTGGCTACGACTATCTGCCCGAGGGCACCACCCGCAGCCCCCGGGCGGCGAAGGCACGGCATGGGGCGCAGGCGCTCGCCGTCCGCACGCTGATCAGTACGACCATGCTCGTCACCGCGCTGCGGGCCGAGGGCGGACCGCTGTCCCGGCTGCCCTCCCGCGCCGTGCTGGAGGCGGTCAGGGAGCTGGCGCTGCGCATCGTCGCCACCGAGCAGGGACCGGCCACGTCCCGGACCTGAGGCCGTTCGCCAGGGTGTCCGCCCCCTCCCGCGGACCGTGTGGGGCGACGGGCCGCCCATGCCGCCACGGGTCAAGAAGGGGGCATCGTCGACGTGAGGGGGCCGCAGATCCCCGTCCAGCGACACCCCTGCGTTGTTCACCGGCACGTCGATCCCGCCGGTCAGCCTTCACACCGTGAGGACCGAGCAGGCGCTGATCCCGGGCGCCCCGTACACGTGGGTGAAGCCCACCCGGGGAGCGCCCGGCACCTGCCGGCCCGGCGCCCGGCCCTGCAACTGCCGTACGACCTCGTGGAACTGACGCAGCCCCGAGGCGCCGACGGGCTCCCCGCCGGCCAGACAGCCGCCGTCGGTGTTGACCGGTATCCGACCCGCGGGATCGGTGTCCCCCGCGGCCAGCAGCGCCTCCTGCTCGCCGTGGCCGCACAGCCCGGTCTCCGCCAGGTGGATCAGCTCCGAGCCGCTGTCGGTGTCCTGCAACTGGGCCACCTGCACGTCAGCGGGCCGCACCCCCGCCGAGCGGAAAACCGCCTCCGCGGCGTCCACGCTGGGGCTGCGGTGCGGTCCCGGCGGCAACCAGGGCGAGAACACCTCGAACGAACCGAAGCGCCGGGTCCTGAAGGCCAGCGACGCCAGCCTCACCGGTCGTTCGCACAGGTCGAAGGCGCGGTCGCCGAGCGCCAGCACCAGCGCCGCCGCGCCCTGTCCGGGCGAGCAGAACATGTACCGGGTGAGCGGGGGACTGACCTCGGCGGCGTCCAGGATCTCCTGCTCCGTCAGCGGCTTGCGCCGCCACGCCAGGGGATGGTGCGAGCCGTTGCGGAAGGCCCGCGCCGCCACCATCGCCAGCGCCCGCTCCGAGACTCCGTGCTCGTGCAGATACCGCTGGGTCTTGAGGGCGAAGAACTGGGTCGTGAGCATCATGCCGGTCGCGGCGTACCAGTCGCCCAGACCGTAGCGGGCCGCGGAGACGTGGAACGCGCCCCGCTCGTGCTTGTCGAAGCCCACGGCCAGTCCCAGGGAGGCCTCACCCGCGCGCAGCGCGCCTGCCACGGTGAGCACGGTCGAGGCACCGGTCGCGCAGCCGTTCTGCACGTTGACGAACGGCACTCCCGTCAGGCCCAGCCGGCCCACCAGGGTGTCGGGTTTGCCGGACACGTCGGAGCCGCCGGCCGCGTATCCGATGTCCTCCCAGGCGACACCGGCGTCGGCCAGCGCCTCGCGTATCGCACGCTCGGCCATGTCCAGTCCGGTGACGCTCTCGTCGCGGCCGAAGGGATGCATGCCGCAGCCCACCACATAGACGTCGTCGGTCCGCCTCATCGCTCGCCGTCCCGATCCGGAGCGAACGCGAAGGTCAGAACCTCGGTCCCGTCCTCGTCCTGGTACGCGGTCACGGTGGTGAGCCGGACCGGCAGCCCGATCCGGATCTGCGCGCGGGGCACCGCCAGCCGCGCTTCGACCAGCACCTCACCGAGGTCCACATAGCCCACGTGGTAGGGCCGGTGGCCGCCGGCCGGCGCCCGGTACGGCGGTTTCGGCGCGAACGCCTGGAGCGTCCACGACCACACGCGCCCGCTCACCGGCAGCACCCGCGCGGACATCGTCCCGTCCGAACACCGGGGACACGAGCCCTGCCGGGGGAAGACGACGGTGCCGCACGCGGAGCAGCGGGCGCCCACGAGACGCGGTGGATCGCCGTCGTGGAACTGCCTGTTCTCGACGTTCTCGAACAGGGACTCGTCGATGAGCCTGGTGGTCATGCCGTCCCGCCTTCCACGTCACCAGCCCAGCAGCGCGGCCAGCCGTTCCCGATGATGTGCGGCGCCGCCCAGCAGAACGGCGTCGGACTGGGCGCGCCTGAAGTACAGGTGCGCGTCGTGCTCCCAGGTGAAGCCCATCCCGCCGTGGAACTGCACGCACTCGGCGGCGACGGAGACGAACGCCTCGCCGCACCAGGCCTGCGCCACAGCCGCCGCCTCGGCCAGTGCCCCCGGTGAGCCGTCCGCCAGGACCGCGCGCACCACGGCCGACCGTGCGGCCTCGACCTGGAGCAGCATGTCGGCGCAGGCGTGCTTGACCGCCTGGAAGCCGCCGATCGCCCTGCCGAACTGGGTACGGTCGCGTACATGGGCCACCGTCATGTCCAACGCGGCCTGTGCTCCGCCGAGTTGCTCGGCGGCCAGGGCGATCAGGGCCACGTCCAGGGCGCGGGAGACGATGTCCGCGCCCTCGCCGCCGGCGGTCAGCACCCTGGCCCGGGCCCCGGAGAAGGCGACGATGGCCTGACCCCGGCTGAGGTCCAGCGTGGGAACCCGGCGCACCGTGACCCCGGCCTCGCGCGGGTCGGCCAGGAACAGGTCCACGCCGTCGGCCCCGGCCGCGGCCACCACCAGCGCCTCGGCGTCGGCGCCGTCGAGGACGAACGGCGCTGTGCCGTCCAGCAGCGGGACGCCGCCCTGCCAGGAGACGGCCACCGGCACGGCGCCGGGCCGCCACCTGCCGTCGGGCGCGGTCACCGCCAGGGCATGCACGGTGCCCTCGGCGAGCTCGGCCAGCGCCTTGCCGGCCGTACCGCAGCCGGCCAGCACCTGCCCGGCCAGCACGGTGGAGGACAGCAGCGGTACCGGTGCCAGCGTCCTGCCCAACTCCTCGCAGACCACGGCGATCTCGGCGAGGCCGCCGATGCCTCCCGCCGACTCGGGCAGGCCGAGGGCCGCGAGGCCGACCTGCCGGCCGAGGGTGTCCCACAACTCGGCGTCGATGCCGGGGGCGTCCTCGGCCAGCCGGCGTACCGCGGCGGTGCCGCCGACGTCGGCGCACACCGACCGCACGGTCTCGCGCAGGTCCTCCAGCTCGGCGTCCGACAGTGCCGCGCCGTCGGTCACGGTGCTCGTCATCGTGCGCTCCCGCTCTCGTCCGGTCGCTGCCGCAGGGCACTGTGCGCGGCGGCCATGCGGGCCACCGGCACGCGGTGCGCGGAACACGAGACGTAGTCGAGGCCGAGGCCGTCGCAGAAGGCGATCGACTCCGGGTCCCCGCCGTGCTCACCGCACACGCCGAGCTTGATGCCGGGCCGTACGCCCCGTGCCCGCTGTGCCGCCAGGGCGACGAGTGCGCCCACCCCGTGCGGGTCGAGCCGGGCGAACGGGCTGGCGGTCAGGAAGCCGCGCTCCTGGTACGAGGCGAGCACCTGTCGCTCGACGTCGTCCCGCGAGAAGCCGTAGGTGAGCTGCGTGAGGTCGTTGGTGCCGAAGGAGAAGAACTCGGCGTGCTCGGCGAGTTCGCCGGCGAGCAGCGCGGCCCGCGGCGTCTCGATCATCGTGCCGAGCCGGTACGGGACCTCCACCCCGGTGCGGGCGGCGACCGCGTCGGCGGCGCCGCGCACGTACGCGGCCGCAGCGGCGAGTTCCTCCGGCAGACTGACGAGCGGGATCATCACCTCCAGCTCCGGCCGCACTCCGGTGGCGGCGACGTCGACCCAGGCGGTGAAGAGCGCCTCGGCCTGCGCCGGGTAGAGCCTCTCGTGCAGCAGCGCCAGCCGTACCCCGCGCAGTCCGAGCATCGGATTCGCCTCGCGCAGCGCCGCGGCCCGCTGCTCCTCGGCCGCGTCCAGGGCCTGGCCGGGGGCGGGCAGGAACTCGTGCAGCGGGGCGTCCAGCAGGCGCACGGTCACCGGGCGGTCGCCCACGACGGCCAGCAGTGCGTGGAAGTCCTCGTGCTGGGCGCGCTCCAGCGCCAGCAGGGCCTCGTCGCGGGCGGTCGGGTCGGCGGCCAGGAGCACCCGGCGGATCAGCGGCAGCCGCTCGCCGAGGAACTGGTGTTCCGTACGGCACAGTCCGACACCCTCCGCGCCCAGGGCGAGGGCGGTGGACACCTCGGCGGCCGTGTCGGCGTTGACCCGCACGCCCAGCCGGCGCATGCCGTCCGCCCACTGCAGCAGCGTGGACAGTTCGGGCGGCGGTCCGGCGACACTGACGCTCAGCGTCCCGGCGTAGACGGCGCCGGTACGGCCGTCCAGCGAGACCGGGTCGCCCTCGCGCACCACCCGCTCCCCGAAGCGGACCGTCCCGGCGGCCCGGTCCACCCGCAGCCCCTCGGCACCGCACACCGCGGGCTTGCCGGCGCCCCGCGCCACCACGGCGGCGTGCGAGGCGATCCCTCCGCTCCCGGTCAGCACGGCGGCGGAGGCCAGCATCCCGGGGACGTCCGCCGGGGTCGTCTCAGCAGCCACGAGCACGACCTGCGTACCGTCCGCGGCCAGTTCGAGGGCGCGTTCGCTGGACAGCACGACCGCTCCGGTCGCCGCCCCCGGCGACGCGGGCAGCCCCCTCACCAGGAGGTCCTCCCCGCCGGTCAGCCGCAGTTGGGGGTGCAGCAGTTCCTGCACCTGCGCGGGTGTGACCCGCCGTACGGCCTCCTCGCGGCCGAGCGCCCCGTCCCGGGCCAGGTCCGCGGCCAGACACACCGCGGCCCTGAGCGGCGGGCGGAGTTGCGCCGAGGCGGCGAGCAGGGAGATCTCGTCGTCGCGGACCTCGAAGTCGACCGACACCGGTGCCCGCAGATGACGCTCCAGGGTGAGCAGGGAGTGCTCCAGCAGCGTGGTCCCGCCCGCGAGCCGGTCCAGCGGTTCACCGGTGTGCGGCGGCGGGGCGCTGCGGCGCACTCCCCGGAAGAAGGAGCCGTGGGGAGAGAACCGCCCGGTCCCGGGATCACGGCTGACCGCCGTGCCGTAGCCCGAGTGGTCCGCCGGACCGATGCGCAGCGCCTGCACGTGCAGGGCGAGGGCCAGATCGGCGGGGAGCCGCTGGGCCCGGCGGGACCTTCGCGCGCGCGGCGAGTCCCACCGGGCGAGGACAGCCCGGGCGGCCAGCGCGAGCTGCTGCGCCGGATCGTCGGGGAAGGGCCGGGAGCCGTGCCGCGCCACCAGGGAGAGCAGTGCTTCGACCCGCGCCCGCGGCTCGGGCGTGTCCAGGATGGCGTCGTCGAGCGCCGCACCGGACACGTCGAGCGCGCACTCGGCGATCATCCGCACGGTGGCGGCCCACACCTCGTACAGAGCCTCCGCGCGACCGATGACGGCGCACAGGTCGTCGGCGTCGCCCGAGGTCACGCCGAGACAGGCCAGGTCGGGCGGCAGCCCCGCGATCTCGGTCGGCGCGCTCGCCGACAGACGCAGCAGCAGCGGACGGCCCGGGTCGCCGATCCGCCGCCCGGCGAGCTGTTCGACCAGATCGACGGCGGCTTCGGCGGTGTCGGGTTCGCACAGCGACGCGGAGGTGCCCGCGGGCACGGTGAGCCCCGGCACGACCGGCAGCCCGAGGGCCACCAGCCGGTCCATCGCCGCGCCGTGCGCGCCCAGCTCGTCGGCGTCCAGGCCTCGGATGCGGCCCTGCCCGTAGGGCACCAGGACCCTGCCGGGGGCCTCGGCGGGCGCGAGAGGAGCGCCGGACTGTGCGAGCGGGCCCGCCTCGCGGTCGGCGACGCTCACCCCCGGCTCCTCGTGACCAGTTCCTCTTCCCGGGCCTCGTCCTCGGCCCGGCTGATCCCCAGCACGAGCAGCAGCTCCTGGTGCAGCCGCATCCACACGGTGTGGTACGAGTCGCACAGCGGCGAGGCCAACCACGCGGGCAGCCCGTCGTCGAAGCGGTCGAGGGCTTCCTCCAGGGCCGTGAGGTACCGGCCGCTGCCCGGGAGCACCCGCTCCAGCCGGCGCAGCACGGGCTGGATGGCCTCGTGCACGTCTTCCAGCGACTCGCGCACCTCGGCGTCGTAGGCGTCGTCGGAGTGGTCGTTCGCGGTGCCGTCGGGCCGGCACTGCCATGCCGTGCACACGTCGCGGATCTTCCGGTTGACCGGGAGGAACGCCTCGTAAGCAGCGGTGATCCGCTCCTCCTGCTCGGAGCCGGCGGGAACCCGCAGGACCCGCGCGGCGGCGGCCTTGGCCGACTCGGTCGGCAGCACCACCGGACCCTTCACCATCGCCAGCCCGGCGTCGACCAGGGGACGGTGCTCGGACTCCGGCCGACCGCGCCACATGCCCCGCAGAACGAGGTCGACGACGGCTTCGGTGAGAGGCTCGTCGGGAGCGTCCGGAAGGCCCACGGCAGCAGATCGCATCGCCACACCTTTTCCCCGGTTCTGTGGTGACCGGTTCCTCGGTTCTGTGTTGCCCGGAGGTTACGCCCCGGGGAGCCTGTTAGTGAAGAGGGACTCAAGAAACACTTTCCGCTGTGCCGGCCTCGGCCCGGCCGTCGCCCGCCGTCCGGCTGCCCCGCGCGGCGAGGAACGACGCCATGCGGTCCCGCGCCTCCCGGCCGTCCGCCAGGTCGGCGATCAGTCGAGCCTCTTCGGCGAGGTGGCGGCACAGTTCCTCACCGGTGCCGGCGCGCAGCAGGCCCTTCGCGGCGCGCAGTGCGTCACCGGCCCCGGCGGCCAGAACGGCCGCGGTCCGGTGGGCCGCGTCGTCCAGTTCCCCGTCCTCCACCGAGCGGGAGACCAGGCCCCAACGTTCGGCGTCGTCGCCGGTCAGGACCCGGTTGGTGAGGATCAGATCCGCTGCCCGGCGAGGGCCCACCAGGCGTGGCAGGAACCACGAGGCCCCGCAGTCCGGCGTGAGCCCGATCGCCGTGTACGCCAGCCGGAACCGCGCGGACCGCGCCGCCAGGACGATGTCGCCCACCAGTGCCAGGCCGATCCCGCCACCGGCGGCCGCGCCGCGCACGGCGGTCACCACCGGCACCGGCAGCTCGTACAGGGCCTGTACCGCCGCGTGCGCGGCGCTCGCCACGGCATGGACATAGGCGCCGGTCCCGGTGCCGCGACCGGCGAACGCGCGCAGGTCACCGCCCACGCAGAAGTTGCCGCCCGCCGCTCGCAGCAGCACTGCGCCGCCGGGGTCCGCGGCCACCTCGCGCGCCGTGTCCCGCAGCGCCTCGGCCGTCCTCAGGTCCAGGGCGTTGCCCCGTCCCGGATCGTCCAGCGTCAGCTCGACGACCCGGTCGGGGTGGCGGACGATCCGGACCGGCCCGGTGCTCACGGCAAGGCTCATGGGCGTTTCTCCTGTCGTCTTCCCGTCGCCGGGTGCTTCCCGGCAAGATACTGAAGACGCTATACAGTTTCTAGGACGCGACGGGAGCCGATGCCCGTACGCCCGTCCGCGGGAGGTCCCGTGCCCATCCAGTTCGATGTCGATCCGAGCGTCGCTGAACTTGCCGCCGATACCGCCGAGTTCGTCCGCGAGGTGGTCATTCCGGCCGAGCGCGCGTGCGGCGGGTCCGTGCACGACGCTCCCGAGGACCTGCGGGAAACCCTGCAGAAGGCCGCCCGTGACGCGGGGGTGTTCACTCCGCACGTGCCGGCGCGCTGGGGCGGACACGGGCTCGACCTGCGCGGACAGGCGGTGGTGTTCGAAGCGGCGGGCTACTCCCTGCTCGGACCGCTGGCGCTGAACTGCGCCGCCCCGGACGAGGGCAACATGCACCTGCTGGAGAAGGTGGCCACCGAGGAACAGAAGCAGAGGTACCTGCGGCCGCTCGCGGCCGGTGAGTCACGATCCTGCTTCGCCATGACCGAACCGGCTCCGGGGGCGGGTGCCGACCCCCGCTTGCTGCGCACCACCGCGACCCGCGTCCCCGGCGGCTGGCGCATCGACGGGCGCAAGTGGTTCATCACCGGTGCCGAGGGGGCCGGCTTCGCCATCGTCATGGCCCGCACCTCCGGCAGTCCCGGCGACCCGGGCGGCGCCACCATGTTCCTGGTCGACGCCGGCACTCCGGGCATGCGCCTCGTCCGGACCATCGAGACGCTGGACGAGTCGCTCTTCGCCGGGCACAGCGAGATCGTCTTCGAGGGGTGCGTCGTGGGGGAGGAGCACGTGCTCGGCGCGGTGGACCACGGCTTCGACGGCGCCCAGGTCCGGCTCGGTCCCGCCCGGATGACGCACTGCATGCGCTGGCTGGGAGCTGCACGCCGGGCCCAGGACGTGGCGCTGGAGCGGGCGGGGAGCCGGGTGGCGTTCGGCTCGGCGCTGGGCGACCTCGGCATGGTCCAGCAGATGCTGGCCGACTCCGAGATCGACATCGAGGCGAGCCGCGCCCTGATCCTGCGCACCGCCTGGGAGTTGGACACCGGCTCCGCCGCCGCCTCGCAGCTGACCTCGGTGTCCAAGACCTTCGTGGCGGAGGCGGTGAACCGTGTGGTCGACCGGGCGGTGCAGATCTGCGGAGCGCTCGGTGTCTCGGCCGTCGACGCCCCGCTGGCCCGCCTGTTCAGGGAGGTGCGGCCGTTCCGCATCTATGACGGCCCGTCGGAGACACACCGTTTCGCCATAGCGCGCCGCGCGGTGCGGCCCTACCGGCAGGCGCGCACGGGTGCCGTCGACAGCTGATGACGGCCTCGAGGCGAGGAGTCGTTCGGCCCGGCCGGGGACATGGGGCCTCCGGCCGGACCATGGGTGGGATCAGGCGTAGGGGTCGAACGCGATGCCCGAGGGCTTGGCCGACGCGAGGTGGTTCGCGAAGTTGGCGTCCTTCAGGCCGAAGTTGGCGCTGCCGAAGTTGTAGGACGTCAGCTTGTCGCGCACCCCGGCGGGGTAGCCGTTCCAGCCGACCAGCGGCGGGTACTGCCAGGTGCCCTTGTGGTTCTCGGGCGGCTCGTCGTTCGAGTTCGCGAGGCGGAAGCAGTGGGTGCTCGCCCCGTCCTTGTGGTAGACGATCTTCGGGTGGGTGCCGTCGAAGCGGACCTGCGACGCCGCGTGCACGCTGAACGAACCGTGCGCGGACGTCGAGACGTACTTGACCTGGTTGTCCTGCACGAACACCGCGACGTGCTCGAAGTCGTGCCGGTGGCCGCCGATGCCGCTGCCGGCCACCGCCTGGTCCTTCTCGAAGTAGAGGGCGTAGAGGATGGCGCACCAGCCGTTGTTGCACTTGGAGCGCGAGTAGCCGTTGGTGTTGTCCAGGTCCGAGGCGTCGCGGCAGTCGCCGTTGAGGGCGCCGGTCGGGTTGAGTCCGCCGTTGACGGTGCCGTCCGTGCCGATGGCGGGCGTGGAGTAGCAGCCGTCGGTGTCGTAGTCGTAGGCGGGCTGGAACGTCTGGTCGAGGGACTCGGCGTTGGCGGGCAGCGCCCGTGGCGGTGCGGCGAAGGCCGTGGCGGGGAAGGCGAGGACGAGGGCGGCGGCACCGGCCAGTCCGGTGAGCCATCTCCTGCGGGGGGCGAACGGGCGTGACGACACTGCGTCCTCCTCTTGGGCGCAGCCCAACGGCTGTGGGGGAAAGGGAGGTTCAGCTTCCAGGCTGAACGCGTCCATGCCAAGAGGGGGGAGTGATCTCAGAAGTGAATCGCATCCCAACAACCGGAGTCCGTACGCCGTTTCAGACGATGTCGTCCGGGATGTCGGCCGCCGCCTCCTCGGGCGCGAGATCCGGCCGGAGCCGCAGCCAGGACGGCTGCCGCAGCAGGCCCTCCCGGGTGCGGGTGCTGTAGCGGACCTCGCCGACCAGCCGGGGGACCACCCAGTGCGCGCCCGGTGCGCGTGGGGCGGGGTCGAAGGGGCAGACATCGGTCGCGGCGGCCCGCAACAGCCCGGCGAGTTCCGTCCGTTCCGCCTCGCTCCAGCCGGTGCCCACACTTCCGACGTAGCGCAGCCGCCCCGCGGCACGCTGCCCGACCAGCACCGCGCCGGGCAGGCCCGTGAGCCGCCCCTTGCCGGGCTGCCAACCGCCGACCAGGACGTCCTCGGTGCGCATGTTGCGGATCTTGATCCAGGCCCGGGAACGCACCCCCGGTTCGTACACCGAGTCAAGCCGTTTGCAGACCAGACCCTCCATTCCGTGCTCGCGAGTGGCGGCCAGGGCCTCGGCGCCGTGGCCGACGATCGCGGCCGGGGTCGACCAGGAGGGGCCGGCGAGGCCGAGGTTTTCCAGTGCCGCGCGGCGCCGTGCGTAGGGCAGCCGGATCAGCGAGTGGTCCTCCAGATGCATCAGGTCGAACAGCACGAGATGGACCGGCACCTCCGCCGCCCGCCGGGCCGCCCTCGCGGGCGCGTGCGCCAGGCCCATGCGGGACTGGAGCAACTGGAAGCTCGCCCGGCCCTGTGCGTCCAGGGCCAGGATCTCGCCGTCCAGGACGGCCGGCGTGGGGCCGAAGGCGGGGCCCAGCGGCCCCAGTTCGGGATACGCGGCCGTGATGTCCTCCCCGGAGCGGGCGCGCAGCAGCACGCTGCCGTCCCCGGGGAGATAGACCACCACGCGCTGGCCGTCCTGCTTGGTCTCATAGGCCCAGCGCGCGTCCTGCGCGGCGGGCGGCAGGGTGCCGGGCGTGGCGAGCATGGGCGGGATCAGCGGCAGGTCCACGGGTGAGTTGTGGACGTCTCCGTGCCCGGTCACGCTCGTTTTCCGGGTCTTTCCCCTGAACGGCGTCCGCCCGTCGGCCCTCCTGCCGACCGTGTGCGGCTCCCTGCCCGGCCTGCTGCCCGCGCACCTCGTGAATTACTTGAGTTAGGCAACGAGATGGTAACGTGGCGCACATGTCCCCACCACCGCTCCCCGGCGTCCCCTCCCCGGAAGTGATCGAGATCGAGCGTGCGCTCACCCGTATCACCTACCTGAGTACGCGCGCCCGCCAGCACGACCGGCTGATGGCGCTGGCGGGCGTGCCGCTCGACCGGGCCGCCGTCGCGCTGCTGCGGCAGGTCGCCGACTCCGAGCCGCTGCGGCCGGGGGAGCTCGCCGCCCGGCTGGGAGTGGAGGCCTCGCACGTCACGCGCACGGTGCAGCAGTTGCAGAAGTCCGGCTACGTCACCCGCGTCCCCGACCCCGACGACCGCCGCGCCCAGCGCATCGAGCTCACCGACGCCGGCCGGCAGGCCGTCGCCAAGGTCCGCGAGGCCGGGGTCCGCGGCATGCAGATGGCCCTCTCCGACTGGTCCCCCGAGGAGCTGCGGCAGCTCGCCACCCTCTTCCACCGCATGGTCGACGACTTCCTCGCCCACGCCGTCGACGAGGAGCCCGAGCCCCGGCCCGCCCCGTCGAGCCAGGCCTGATACCCCGGTCACCGTGCGGCCGGGTCACGCGGATCCGCCCCCTCGGTGGCCGCGGGACCGGGCGGTGCGGGCTCGCGCAGCCGGCACAGAAGCAGCCGGCCCACCGCGGGCAGGGCGACGAGCGGCAGCAGGGCGGTCCGCAGGGACGTCGCGTCGGCCAGTGCCCCGAGCAGGGGAGCGGCGAGGCCGCCGACGCTCACCGTCAGCCCGAGCGTGACCCCGCTCGCGGTGCCCACCCGCCGGGGCAGACAGTCCTGGCCCAGGGTGATGTGCAGCGAGAACGGCACGTACAGGCCCGCCGACGCCAACGCGACGAACACGTACACCGGCGGCCCCGGCACCAGGACCAGACCGGCCACGGCCAGGACCGTCAGGGCGTACGACCGGCGCACCACCGCCAGCCGCCCGTACCGCTCGGCCAGCCGCCCCCCGGCCAGCGTGCCCACCGCGCCCCCGGCGTAGAGGACGAACAGCGCCGCCGTACCGGCCACCTCCCCGCCCCCGGTCCGCTCCCGCACGTACAGCGAGACGAACGCGCTCAGACCGACGAACACGACCGAGCGGCAGACCACGGCCCCGGACAGCCGCAGAAAGGCCGGCCAGTCGTCCCGGCCCGCGGTGACCGGCGCGCCCGCCTCCGCCGCGCCGGACGAGGCCGCGCGCACCGCCGACGCGCACAGTGCCGCTCCCGCCACCGCCGGGACGGCCAGCAGGGGAGTGGCGCGCAGCCCGCCGGTCGCCATCACGGCGAAGACCAGCAGCGGTGCCAGGGCGAAACCGGCGTTGCCGCCGAAGGAGAACCAGCTCATCGCGGTGTGCCGGCCGTACGCGACGGCCCGCGCCACCCGGGCGGCCTCCGGATGGTAGGCGGCCACCCCCACCCCCGACACGGCGACGACCGCCAGGGTCGACGCGTAGGAGCCGGTCACCCCGCTCAGGGCGACGCCCGCCCCGGCCGTCAGCGCGCTGAGCGGCAGCAGCCACGGCAGCGCCCACCGGTCGGTGAGCACCCCGAACAGCGGCTGCACCAGCGACGAGAGCAGGGAGGCGGCCAGCACGACGCCGGAGGCGGCGGCGTACGAGTAGGTGCGCTCGGCGACGAAGTACGGCACCAGAGCGGCCACGGCGCCCTGGTACACGTCCACGCAGGCGTGTCCCAGGGACATCAGGGCGACGGGCCGGTTGCGGCGGGAAGCGGTCACCCGGAGATCGTCACCGCCCGGGCGCCTGGCCCGCTTCCGATAATCTGCCGGATCGTGTCGAACATCCGCCACACCCCGACGGCCCCGACCCGCGCCCAGCGGCTGACCGCGGGCGACCGCATCGACGCGCACCGGCACGACGACCACCAGATCGTCTACGCGGGCTCCGGCGTCGTGGCCGTCACCACCGACGCCGGCACCTGGTTCGCGCCCGGCACCCGCGCCCTCTGGGTCCCGGCCGGCACCGTGCACGCCCACCGCGCCCACGGCCGGCTCGACCTGCACCTGGTCGGCCTGCCCGCCCACGACAACCCGCTGGGCCTGGACCACCCGGCCGTCCTCGCCGTCACCCCGCTGCTGCGCGAGCTGATCCTCGCCTACACCCGCGACCCCGGCGACGACAGTCCCGAGCGGCACCGGCTGCGTGCCGTCCTCCGCGACCAGCTGCGCCTCTCGCCGCAGCAGCCGCTGCGCCTGCCCACGCCCGCCGACCCGCGCCTGGCCGCCGTCTGCGCCCTCGTGCACGCCGATCCCGCCGACGCGCGCACCCTCGCCGCCCTCGGCGCCGCGACCGGGGCGGGCGAGCGCACCCTCAGCCGGCTCTTCCGCAGCGAGTTCGGCATGACGTTCCCGCAGTGGCGCACCCAGTCACGGCTCTACCACGCCCTGCGGATGCTGGCCGACGGCCTGCCCGTCACGACCGTCGCCCACCGCTGCGGCTGGTCTTCCGCCAGCGCCTTCATCGACGTCTTCCGCCGCTCTTTCGGCTACACCCCGGGCGCGCACAACCGCCGCGCCTGACCCGTCGGAACCCCCGCGCCACAGCCACCCCTTTACCGTCCAGTAATATCGCGCGGCAGGCCATCAGAGGAGGAACCGTGCCCCGGTCCGAACGCTCGCCCCTGCTGCTCGCCGGCCTGCTGGCCGCCGCGGGGGTCGCCCACTTCGCCGCCCCACGCCCGTTCGACGCGACCATCTTGGGCGGCCTGCCGGGCACGCCCAGGACCTGGACCTACGCCAGCGGAGCCGCCGAGCTCGCGCTGGCCGCGGGCCTGGCGCTGCCGCGTACCCGCAAGGCCGCCGCGCTGGCCACCGCGGCCTTCTTCGTCGGGGTGTTCCCCGCCAACGTGAAGATGGCGGCCGACTGGCGCCACCGCCCCGCGCCGCAGAAGGCCGCGGCCTTCGGGCGGCTGCCTCTGCAGGTGCCCCTCGTGCTCTGGGCCCGCGGCGTCGCACGGAACGCGGAGGGCCGGTCGTGACCGCGCGCCTGGAGGCGGGGGACAAGGTCGAGGACTTCGCCCTGCCCGACGAGACCGGCACCGTCCGCAGCCTGTCCGGACTGCTCGCCGAGGGACCGGTCGTGCTCTTCTTCTACCCGGCCGCCCTGACCCCCGGCTGCACCGCACAGGCCTGCCACTTCCGCGATCTCGCCGCCGAGTTCGCCGCCGTCGGCGCACGCCCCGTCGGCATCAGCGGGGACACCGTCGAGCGCCAGCAGGAGTTCGCCAGACAGCACGCCCTCGGCATGCCCCTGCTGTCCGACGCCGACGGCACCGTCCGCGAGCGGTTCGGCGTGAAGCGGGGCTTCTCCCTGGCACCGACCAAACGCACCACCTTCGTCATAGCGCGCGACCACACCGTCCTCGACGTCGTACGCAGCGAACTGCGCATGAACGCGCACGCCGACCGGGCGCTCACCGCCCTGCGCGCTCACCGGAGCTGACACCGTCACGAATGCTCCGTCGCGGTTGATACAGGGCGGCAAAGGGATAATCCTGGATGATATGGAGGACGCCTCCGCTGCTGCGATCATCGACGCCCGCGGCACCGTGACGGGGTGGAGCGAGGGTGCCCGGCGGCTGACCGGCTACCCGGCCGAGGAGGCCGTGGGACGGCCCGTACGGGAACTGCTCGCCGAGGACGTGCCGCCCGAGGCGGTGTCCGCACGGTCGGGCACCGTCATGGTGCGGCACCGCGACGGCTATCTGGTCGGGCTGCGCGTCACAGCCTGCGTCGTCACCGGCCGGGACGGGGCACCGGACGGCTGCGTCATCACCGCCGAGCCCCCCGGCAGCGCCGAGACCTCCCTGGCCGGAAAGGCCTTCCAGCAGGCGTCCATGTCGATGTCCGTGTTCGACACCGACCAGCGCTATCTGCGGCTCAACTACGCCGCCTGCCAGGTGATGGGCGTGTCCGAGGAGACCCTGCTGGGGCGGCACTTCCCGGAGACCGTCGAGGAGGCCGAGCACAGCCGGGGCTTCAACTGGCACCTCCGCCACGTCGTCGAGACCGGCCGCCCGCTCCGCTACGAGAGCTACACGGGCGCCCCGGCCCTGAACCGGGAGCACGCCTGGGTCACCGAGATGTGGCCGCTCCGCGACCGTTCCGGCGAGCTCCTGGGCACCGCCCTCGCCGCGTTCGACAGCACCGAGCAGTACTGGGCGCGGCAGCGGCTGGCCCTGCTCAACGAGGCCGCGGCGGCCATCGGCACCACCCTGGACGTGGTGCGCACGGCCGAGGAGCTGATCGAGGTCGTGGTGCCCCGGTTCGCCGACTTCGCGAGCGTGGACCTGTTCGACTGGGTCCTCGGCGCGGAAGAGTCGCCGACCGTGCCCCACGACGAGATCGTGCTGCGCCGCGTCGCCCACGGCTCCGTCACCGAGGGCACCCCGGAAGCCGCCGTCCACCTGGGAGAAGTGGACGCCTACCCCGCGTTCTCCCCCATCGCGCGGGCGATGCGGGAGGGCCGGGCGATCGTCAGCCAGGCGGGGGAGCCGTCCTTCATGCGCTGGGTCGCGGAGCGCAACACACGCGCCCCGCAAGGCAGCCCCTACCGCCAGGGCGTCCACTCGATGATGGCCGTGCCGCTCCGGGCCCGCGGCATCACCCTCGGCGTCGCGGTCGCCGTGCGCATCCGGCAGGTGGACGACTACGTCCCCGACGACGCCGTGTTCGCCGAGGAACTCGGCAGCCGCGCCGCGGTCTGCGTCGACAACGCCCGCCGCTTCGCCCGCGAACGCACCACCGCGCTGGCCCTCCAGCACAGCCTGCTGCCGAAGGGACTGCCGGGCCAGGCCGCCGTCCAGGTCGCCCACCGCTATCTGCCCTCCGGCTCGGCAGCGGGCATCGGCGGTGACTGGTTCGACGTGATCCCCCTGTCCGGCAGCCGGGTCGCGCTCGTCGTCGGTGACGTCGTGGGCCACGGCATCCCCTCCTCGGCGACCATGGGCCGCCTGGTCACGGCCGTACGGACCCTCGCCGACGTGGACCTGCCACCGGACGAACTCCTCACCCACCTCGACGACCTGGTCACCCATCTCGCGTCGGACGACGAGGGCGACGAGGTCGCCGAACTCGGTGCGACCTGCCTGTACGCCGTCTACGACCCCGTCACGCGCCGGCTGAACCTGGCCGCCGCGGGGCATCCCGCCCCCGCCCTGGTACTGCCCGACGGATCCGCGCGGCTGATCCCCATGAGCGCGGGGCCCCCACTGGGCGTCGGGGGGCTGCCGTTCGAGGCGACGGAGCTCCAGCTGCCCGAGGGCTCCGTCGTCGCCCTCTACACCGACGGCCTCGTCGAGGACCGCGACCGCGACGTCGACCACGCCACCGACGAGCTGTGCCGCGCCCTGACGGTGCCCGCCGACTCGCTGGACGCGCTGTGCGACACGGTGCTGAAGGCCGTACTGCCGGAGGAGCCCGGCGACGACGTGGCCCTGCTGCTGGCCCGTACCCGGGCGCTGGGCGCGGACCAGGTCGCCACCTGGGACGTGACGCCCGACCCCGCGCAGGTGGGCGCCACCCGCCAGGCCGCCACCGAGCGGCTCACCGAGTGGGGGCTGGACGAGACGGCCTTCGTCACCGAACTCGTCGTCAGCGAACTGGTCACCAACGCCATCCGGTACGGCGCCCCGCCCATCCAGCTCCGTCTCATCCGCGACCAGACCCTCATATGTGAGGTCTCCGACGGCAGTTCGACCTCCCCGCACCTGCGGCGGGCCCACCAGGACGACGAGGGCGGCCGCGGACTGCTGCTGGTCGCCCAGCTCACCCAGCGCTGGGGCAGCCGGCAGACCACCCGGGGCAAGACGATCTGGTGCGAACAGTCGCTCACCCCGCTGTTCTGACCGGACCGCTCACCCGGCGGCGTGCCCCGGCGGGCGTTCCCGCACCACGTCCCGCGGCTTCTTGTCGTCCCGCAGCCCCAGGTAGCGCGGGTGGCGCAGCATGCCGTCCCGGGTCCACTCGGCGAACGCGATCTGGGCCACCAGCTCCGGCCGCACCCAGCGCGCGCCCGCCTCCCGCACCGGCCCGTCGAACGGAGAACCGGACTCGCGCAGCCCGTCGAGCCGCTCGCGCAGGTCCAGCAGCGTGCGCCGGCCGAAACCCGTGCCGACCTTGCCCGCGTACCGCAGCCGCCCGCCCTCGTAGTGGCCGAGGAGCAGCGCGCCGAGCCCGACCCGGCTCCCGGCCGGCTCGGTGAACCCGCCGACGACGAACTCCTGCCCCTGGGAGCACTTCAGCTTCAGCCAGTCGCCGGACCGGCGCGGCTCGTAGACGCCGTCGGCGCGCTTGGCGATCAGGCCCTCCCAGCCCCGGGCGCAGACGTCCGCCAGCAGCTCGGCGCCGCCCGCGTTGCGGTGCGGCGTCAGCCGGAGCGGGGAGCGGTACGCGAGCGCCCGGCGCAACAGCGACTTGCGGATCCGCAGCGGCAGCTCCCTGGTGTCGGCCCCGTCCAGCCGGAGCAGGTCGAACACGTAGTACGTCACGGCCACGCCGCTCGCCGCCACGTCCTGACGCCGGGTCAGGCCCATGCGCTGCTGGAGCCGCGCGAAGTCCGTGCGCCCGCCCGAGAACGCGACGATCTCCCCGTCGAGGACGAAGTCGGCGCCCGACTGGGCCGCCAGGGCGTCCACGATCTCCGGATAGGTGTCGTTCAGCCGGCGACCCGACCGGGACAGCAGCGTCACCCGCTCGCCCTCCCGGACCGCCAGCACGCGGACGCCGTCCAGCTTCCGCTCGAACACCCACTCCTCGTCCGCCTCCGTGAAGTCCCGCCGGTCGCTCAGTGTGGCGAGCATCGGGCGCGCCGCCAGTTCCGCCCCCGGGCGGGCCGCCCCGAGCAGCCGCCGCTGTCCGTCGGACAGGGTGTCGAGGAGACCGGCCATCGCCGGTCACTCCCCGGCCGCGTCCGAGGCGACCTGGGCGAGGGTGCGCCCGGACACGGCCGAACGCGCCCGGCGCGGATCGGGGGCCCCGTGCGCACGGGCCCGGCCCCCGGCCCGCCTCACCAGCAGCCAGGCCTCCTCGCCGGCACCGCTGCCGTCGCCGCGGAACCGGGTCAGGGCGTACTCGCCGCGCAGTTTCGCCCCGCTCAGCCGGAACGTGGCGTGCCCCCGCTCCAGGGACTCGGCGAAGTCGACCGGCCGCCCCTTGCGGTCGTGGCTCAGCGGCTCGTACGTGCCGTGGTCCCAGACGATCACCGTGCCGCCGCCGTACTCGCCGCGGGGGATCACGCCCTCGAACTCCTCGTACTCCAGCGGATGGTCCTCCGTGGGCACGGCCAGCCGTTTGTCCTTCGGGTCCGCCGAGGGGCCCTTGGGGATCGACCAGGACTTCAGGACGTCGTCCACCTGCAACCGGAAGTCGAAGTGCATCGTGCTCGCGTCGTGGATCTGCACCACGAACCGGGGCCGGTCCCCGGCGGACCCCCCGCTGCCCCGGGGCTCGCCGGTCCGGTCGAAGTCGCGCTTGCCGCGGTAGTCCCGCAGCCGGTCCCGCTCAGCCACCTGCGGCTCCTTCCTGCCTCGCGCGCCCCGGGTACCCGTCAGAACTCCTCGTGCACCTCGGGGTCCCCGCCGACCCGCCGGTGCGCGCGGTCCGCGACGGCGGTCATCTCGTCCTCGCTCAGCTCGAAGCCGAAGACGTCGAGGTTCTCGCGCTGCCGCTCCGGGTTCGCCGACTTCGGGACGGGCACCGCGCCCAGCTGCGTGTGCCAGCGCAGCACGACCTGCCCGGCCGTCACCCCGTGCGCCTCGGCGATCCGCGCCACGGCGGGGTCCCGGAGCAGGGGCGTGCCCCGGCCCAGCGGACTCCAGCTCTCGGTCAGGACGCCCTTGCCCGCGTGGAAGGCGCGCAGCTCGTCCTGCGGCAGGAAGGGGTGCAGCTCGATCTGGTTGACGGAGGGCAGCACGCCGGTCTCCTCCTCCAGCCGCTCGATGTGCCCGGGCGTGAAGTTCGAGACGCCGATCGACCGGACGAGCCCCTCCTCGCGCAGCTTGATCATGGCCTTCCAGGAGTCGACGTACCGGTCCACGCGCGGCAGCGGCCAGTGGATCAGGTACAGGTCCACGTACTCCAGGCCCAGACGGGCCCGGGACGCCTCGAAGGAGGCGAGCGTCTCCTCGTAGCCGTGGTGCCGGCCCGGGAGCTTCGTCGTCACGACGATCTCCTCGCGCGGCACCACGCCGGAGGCCACGGCCCGGCCGACCCCCGTCTCGTTGCGGTAGTTCGTCGCCGTGTCGATCAGGCGGTAGCCCGCCTCCAGGGCCGAGAGGACCGCCTGCTGCGCCTCGTCGTCGCCGAGCGGCCAGGTGCCGAGGCCGAGGGCGGGGAGCGTCGTGCCGTCGTTGAGCGTGTGCGTCGGGATGCTGATCACGGTCGGACCTTCCCGTTGCCTGTGTCGTCTGACTGTGTCGTCCCTCCAGCGTCACGGATAGGGTGAGCGGTGATCAACCGGACGGGTGGGGAATGAGGACGGCGGACGGCATGGGCAGCGCCGAGGAGAAGCCGGCGGCACGACCGGGGCGTCCCACCTCGCGGGACGTCGCCCGGCTCGCCGGCGTGTCGCACACCGCGGTGTCCTTCGTGTTCAACGGCCGCGCCGAGGGCAATCTCTCGCCCGCCACCCAGGAGCGCATCCGGCAGGCCGCGGTCCAGCTCGGCTACCGGCCCGATCCCGTCGCCCGCGGCCTGCGCCGCAGCCGTACGGCCGTGATCGGCCTGGTCACCGACGAGATCGCCTCCTCCCCGTTCGCGGGGCGGCTGCTGCGCGGCGCCATGGAAACCGCCTGGGCCGGCGAGCACCTGATCCTCACCGTCGACTCCGGCGGCGACCCGGCCAAGGAGGACGCGGCGGTCGCCGAGCTCCTCGACCGGCGCGTCGACGGCATCATCTACGCCGCCATGTCCCTGCGCCGCGTCCGGGTCCCCGAGGGACTGCACCGCACCCACTCCGTGCTGGCCAACTGCCTGCCCGAGGACGACTCGCTGCCCGCCGTCGTCCCCGCCGAGCGCGCCGGCGGCCGTACCGCGGCCCGGCTGCTGCTGGAGCAGGGGCACCGGCGGGTCGCACTCGTCGGCGGGCAGGACGACATCGCTTCCGTGGAGCGGCTGCGGGGCTTCCGCGACGCGCTGCGCGCCGAGGGCATCACCGTCCCCAGGGACTGGGTCGTACGGACCGGAGGCGAGATCTCCGGCGGCTACGAGGGAGCCGTCCGCCTCTTCGACGGCACCCCGGCCGACCGCCGGCCCACCGGGATCTTCGCCTACAACGACCGGGTCGCGGCGGGCGTCCTGCACGCCGCGACCCGGCTCGGCATCTCCGTACCCGGCGAACTGTCGGTGGTGGGCTACGACGACCAGGAGCACATGGCCGCGTATCTCGCGCCGCCCCTCACCACGGTCGCGCTGCCCCACCGGGCGATGGGCGAGGCCGCCGCCCGGCTCCTCCTCGACGCCATCGCCACCGGCCGGACCCCGCCCGCCACCGTGCGGCGCCTGGCCTGCCCGGTGATCAGCCGCGCGTCGGTGGGACCAGCTCCCATCCGGTGACGGCCGTTCCGGACGGCACCCTCAACTCCCGTACGTCATCGGGCCGGTGGTAGACGCGCTCGGTGACCACGGCCCGGTCACCGACGAACAGCTCGTACAGCGAGCCGTCGGCGAGGACCCGCACCGTGAGCTCCTCCCGCGGCGGCACGCGCACGACGACCGGCGCCGCCTCGGCCTCCCCGCGCGGCCAGTCGCCCCGGTCGAGTGTCACGGTGCCCCGAGCCGGGTCCAGCCCGACCGTCAGCTCGGCGCCCGAGGACGACCGCAGGAGACTCACCGTGGCGTGACCGCGGGCGCTGACCGTCAGGTCGTAGGCCGCCGGCAGCGCGGACCGGCCCGGGGCGACGACGAACGGCTCGGCCGCGTGCAGGCGGTGCAACTCCGGTGCCGGGGTCACCCGCAGCGCCCCGTCCGGATGGACGTCGACGACCCGGGGTGCGGTCAGGACGCCGGCCCAGTCGGCCTCGCCCGGCTCGCGGGCCTCCCACGACCAGCCCCACAGCAGGGCCCGGTCCGGCTCCTGGAGCACGGCGGGCGCGTAGAAGTCGCGGCCGTGGTCGAGCAGGCCGCCCGCCCGGGCCGAGAAGCGCAGGTCCGTCGGAGCGCGCCCGGTGTCCAGACGTCCCGTGAGATAGCCGGTGGTCCACGGGTGGCCGTCCCAGAGGGACACGACCAGCACCCACTCGCCGCCCCGTGTCGCGTACAGCTGCGGGCACTCCCAGCCTGTCGCCCGGTCGCCGAACGCCGCCGCGGCGGCCGGGTCCCGGCCGTCCAGGAGCACACCGGCGAAGCGCCAGTCGGTCAGGTCGTCGCAGTCGTACAGCAGGACCGACGGCGTGCCGTCGGCGTGGCCGGCGCCGACCAGTGCCCAGCGCCGTCCGTCGTGCCGGAAGACGAACGGGTCGCGGAACATCACCACGTCCAGGCCCTCGGGCGGGCCCGTGACCACCGGCGTGGGCAGGGGAGTCCAGCCGGTCAGCGCGGGGTCGTCCGGATCCGCCGCCCGGGCCAGGCAGATGGTGCCGAGTCCGCTGTGGTCACGGTCGACCCCGGTGTAGACGGCCGTCGGCACGCCCCCGTCGTCGACCACGCACCCCGACCAGCAGCCCGCCTCGTCCGGGCCGCCCGGAGTCGGCGTGAGGGCGATCGGGTGGTGCTCCCAGCGGGCGAGGTCGGGGCTGGAGACATGGCCCCAGTGGACGTTCGCGTGGACCGGGGCGTCGGGGTTGTGCTGGTAGAAGAGGTGGTAGCGGCCGCGCCAGTGGAAGGGACCGTTGGGGTCGTTCATCCAGTTGGCGGGCGGGCGGACCCTGAAGCGCGGGGCGTGCGGGTCCTGCGGTGGAGCGGCGAGGCTCAACGGTTGACTCCTGCGGACGTGATGCCCTCACGCAGAGGGCGCTGGCCGACGACGAACACGGCGACGGCGGGGATCATGGAGAGCACGACACCGGCGAGCACCACGGAGATGGAACCGGTGCCGAGGTTGCCCTGGAGGGACACCAGCCCCAGCGGCAACGTGTAGTTCTGCCCCGACGTTTCGAGGATCAGCGGCCGGAAGAACTCGTTCCAGTGGTAGTTGAAGGCCAGGACGCCGACGATCGCGAGGCCCGGCGCGGCCAGCGGGGCGTACACCGACCGGAACGTCCGCCAGGGCCCGGCACCGTCCAGCATCGCCGCCTCGCCCAGGTCCTTGGGCATGCCCAGGAAGTACTGCCGCATCAGGAACGTGCCGAACGCCGTCGGGAAGGCCGGGATGATCAGTCCGAGCAGGGTGTCGGTCAGGCTCATCGACTTCAGGACCAGGAACACCGGCACGATCGTGACCTGCAACGGCACCATCATCGTCGCCAGGACCAGACCGAACAGCGGCTTCTTGAAGCGGAACTCCAGGCGGGCGAAGGCGTATCCGGCCAGCCCGGCCGTGATCATCTGGCCGACCGCGATCAGCCCTGTGACCAGCGTGGAGTTCAACGCCAGCAGCCAGACGTCGATCTGGTCGAACACCCCGCGGTACGCCTCGGTGGAGGGGTGCGCCGGGATGAGCTGCGGCGGCAGGTTGAACGCCTCGGCGGGCGTGCGCAGCGAGGTCGACACGGTCCACACGACCGGGCCGAGGGTCAGCAGGGCGCACACGGTCAGCCCGGCGATCCGGGCCCAGGGCGCCAGCCCGTGCCGCACGCGGCTGTAGGACAGGGTTGCTTGGCTCATGGGAAGACTCACCCGGCTCACTGGTAGTGGACGAAACGCCGGCTGAGCCGGAACTGGAGGGCTGTGACCGCCATGATCAGCACGAACAGCAGCACACCCACCGCGGACGCCTCACCGAAGCGGAGCTGCTCGAAGGCGGTCTCGTAGATCACCATCACGACCGTGCGGGTCGAGTCGCCGGGACCGCCGCTGGTCAGGACGTACGGCTGCTCGAAGACCTGGAGCGCGTTGATGATGCCGACCACCGAGGCGACCAGCAGCGTCGGCGACAGCAGCGGCAACGTGACGGTGAGGTGCTTGCGCAGGCCGGTCGCACCGTCCAGTGCGGCGGCCTCGTGGATCTCCTTCGGGATGTTGTTCAGACCGCCGACGAACAGCAGGAACGAGAAGCCGAACTGCTGCCAGACGTAGACCAGGACCACGGTCGCCATCGCCGCGTTCTCCGACGTCAGCCACGGCACCGGCGCGATCCCGACGAAGCCGAGCAGCCAGTTGACCACCCCGAAGTCCTGGTTGAACAGGTACTTCATCACCACCGAGATCGAGGCGGCGGACAGCACCAGCGGGAAGAAGAACGCCGAGCGGAACACCGACCGCAGCCACACGGGCATCCGCCCGTTCACGGTCAGGGCGAGCGCCAGGGCGACCAGCAGTTGCAGCGCCACCGCGAGGACCATGAAGACGAGGGTGTTGCGGAAGGACACCAGCACGGTCTCGTCGCCGAACACCGCCCCGTAGTTGGCGGCACCGGCGAAGCGCGGCGAGTCGATCACGTTCCAGTGGAAGAGGCTCAGCACCACCGAGCCGACGATCGGGACGACCGTGAAGACCACGATGCCGACGATCGTCGGGGCCAGGAACAGCGTGGCCAGCAGCCGGGTGCCGCGGTCCCGGGCCGAGGGACGCGGTGCGTCCTCGGCGGGCCGGGCCTCGGGCCGTTCGGCTCGCGCGGGCGGTATCTGGGTGTTCGTCATGCGTCACGCTCCATGGCCTTCTCCAGGTCGCCCTGCAACCGGCGCAGCGCGGGACGCACCGAGCGCGGGGAGGCCAGGGCCGTACCGGTGTGTTTGAGCAGCAGCTGCTCGACCTCGGCGACCTGCGGCGGCGCCGGGATCGGTCCGGTGTCGGGGAACCGGTCGAGGGTGTCGTAGAAGACCGGCCAGTGCGCCGGGCCGGTCTTCTCGTAGCGGCCGGCGGTCAGCATCGAGCGGCGGGCCGGGGTCGTCTGGTTCGTCGTGAACAGCCGCGTCAGGGTGTCCCTGCGGGCCGCGTACTTGATGAACTCCCAGGCCTCCTCCTGCTTCTGCGAGGTGCGCAGCAGCGCGTAGCCCGCCGCGCCGTACTGCATGCGCTGGGCGCGCCAGCGCGGGAAGTACTGCACGTCGAACCCGTCCCGGTCCATCCCCGCCAGGTGCAGGCCACCCGCCCAGAAGCCGCCCGCCGGGGTGACACCGACCCGGCCGGTGGAGAACACGCCGATGAGGTTCTGGCCGTTGCCGCCCTCCGGGCGGGTGCACAGGCCGTCCCGGACGAGGGAGGCGAGATAGTCGTAGACCTCCTCCACCCGGTCGTGCGTGGCCTGCGGCGTCGTCCACCGGAAGCCGCCCCCGCGGCCTCTGCGCTGCTCGGCCGGGTAGAAGGAGTCCCACAGCCACTCGCCGCCGGGCGCCTTGGACTCCGCGAGCAGATTGGTGCCGTTCGCGAACAGCCAGGGCACCACGCCGCCCCACAGCCGGTTGGTCCAGAAGTAGGGCGTGAAGCGGGAGCCGCTGGCCTGCTTCATGTCGCGCAGCAGCGCCGTGAAGTCGTCGCGGGTCCAGTCGGCCGGCGGGTACTGTGCCCCGGCCCTGCGCAGCACCTGGCGGTTGAGGTACATGTCGGCGGCGTTGAACTCCACGGGCAGCTGGAAGAGGCTGCCCTCGTACATCATCGACTCCACCAGCGAGGGGTGGACGTCGGCGAAGTACTCCTTCAGCTCGGCCGCGTCCCGCTTCACCCACCTGTCCAGGGCCACGCCGAGCCGCTGCGCGAACAGCTGCACGCCCTCGGTGGCCACGTACACCAGGTCGGGGGCGGTGCCGGCGGCCACCTGCGTGAGGATCTTCGCGAAGAAGTCCGACCAGTCCACGGCCTGCACGGCGTTGATCTGGAGCTTGATGTCGGGGTGCAGCTCGCGGAAGCCCTCGCGGAGCGTGCGGATGGCCTCCGGCCCGTAGGCGGGGCCCAGAGTGGCGACGACGAGGGAGCCGTCGTCACGGCCGGGGATGTCGGCTCCGGTGAGCCGGTCCCAGCTCGCGGCGGTGCCGGTCAGGGCGGCGGCCCCCGCGCCGTAGGCGCCGTACCGCAACAAGGCGCGGCGGGTGAGGTGCGAGTCGGTCATCGTGAGGCCTAACTCGTGTTAGTCGAGGAATGATGCCCCAGATGATGTGAGCGCCGCGGAAGTGTGTCAAGACGCTCGGCAGATTGACCTTTAACGGGTTAGGTCCTGCGGTGTCGCCCCGGGCCGGGATCGCTGCCACGATCTTCCGGTAGGCACGACCACGCCCATGACCAGCGGAGTGCGCATGACGACGGACAGTTCGATGACGGACGAGGCGGTGCGGGACGCCGGGGTGGAGGTGAAGCCGGTCGCCGGGCACATCGGTGCCGAGATCAGCGGGGTCGACCTGGCCGCGGACCTGGACGACACCGTGGTCGCCGCGATCAGGGCGGCGGTGCTGCGGTGGAAGGTGGTGTTCTTCCGGGGGCAGCGGCTGGACCACGCCGGGCACGTGGCGTTCGCGCGGCGGTTCGGTGAGACGGTGGTGCTGCCGCGGCGCGGCAAGGCCTCGCCCCCGGACTTCCCCGAGATCGAGACGACCGCCGACCGGCTGGAGCTGGGCGGACGGTTCGGCATGGAGCACGACGAGTGGCTGCGGCGCCGCCGCCACTCGCTGCTGCGCGGCTGGCACTGCGACCACGGCGCCCGCGTCGACCCGCCCGCCGCGACGATCCTGCGGGCCGAGACCGTGCCGCCCTACGGCGGCGACACGACCTGGTCGAACCTCGCGGCGGCGTACGCCGGACTCTCCGCGCCGCTGCGGCAGTTCGTCGACGGGCTGCGGGCCGAGCACCGGCTCGGCGTCGGCTACCAGCCCCGGCCCGGCGACGACGCCTACGTCCGCCACCTGCTGGACCGCCAGGTCGCCTCGCTGCACACCCTGGTGCGCGTCCACCCGGAGACGGGCGAACGGATCCTCTACGTCAACGGCTACTACGTCGAGCAGATCGCCGGCCTCTCCCGGTCCGAGAGCGCCGCGATCCTTCAGATGCTGCTGGAACAGGCGGTCCGGCCCGAGTACACGGTCCGCTTCCGCTGGGAGCCGGGCAGCGTGGCGTTCTGGGACAACCGCGCCACGATGCACCTGGCTCCCGGCGACACCGCACACCTCGACCACCCGCGGATCATGCACCGGGTGATGCTCGCCGGGGACGTGCCCGTCGGGGTGGACGGCAGGGCGTCGGAGGCGATCACCGGGACCGCACCCGGCCGCTGGTGACCCCTGGGGCGATCCCTGAGTCGCGATGAGTTTTGCGGTGTCCCGCGGTCGTACTGTCGAACCCCTTACCGAGGAGGACGCCGATGCGCAGCGTGACCTATTCGATGAACGTCTCACTGGACGGCTACATCGTCGGGCCGGACGGCGACTTCGCCTGGACGGCGCCCGACCCGGACGTCTTCCGCTTCTGGATCGACGAGATCCGAGACGTCGGCGTCCACCTGCTGGGACGACGGCTGTACGAAACGATGCTGTACTGGGAGACCGCCGACCAGAATCCGTCGCTCGACGACGCAGAACTCGAATGGGTCGCGCTCTGGAATCCACTGCCGAAGGTGGTGTTCTCCACCACGCTGTCGGAGGTTCAGGGCCATGCCCGCCTGGCCTCCGGCGGCGTGGCCGAGGAGATCGAGCGGTTGCGAGCCGAGCCGGCGGAGGGCGACATCGCGATCGGCGGCGCGACTCTCGCCGCCGAGGCGGCCGCGTCGGGTCTGATCGACGAGTACCGGACCGTGGTCTACCCGGTGCTGGTCGGCGGTGGCATTCCGTTCTTTCCCCGGAGCGAGCGCCGGGTGGATCTCGAACTCGTCGAGACCCGCACCTTCGGCTCGGGAGTCGTCTACCTCCGCCACCGCGTGGCGCGCCAGGTGCATTGACCCGCTGCGTCGTCGACGCGGGTGACGGGCGGCCGGCCGCCGAGTGCGGTGCCATAGGTGGCCACGGCCGTTCCCTCCGGCCGGCCGGAGGGCGGTGAGCGCGACGGCGCGCTCAGTAGCCATCGCCGTTGGTCGTCTCGGTGCCGCTGCCGCCCACGGTGACCTCGGTCTTCATGCCCATGTCCTTGTGGCCGTCGACAGGACAGTAGACCTCGTACGTGCCGTCCTTCAGCGAGACGCTGAGATGCGCCGACTCCCCGGGTGCCAGCGTCCGCGTCTTCTGTTCCGTTCCGGAGCCCTCGATCTCCATGGCGTGGTCGTGACGGCCGTCGTTCTTGACGACGAAGGTGTAGGCACCTGCCTTCAACGTCTTCTCGGACAGCTCCATCTTGAAGTCGACCAGCTTCACGTCCACCCGGGTGGTTCCCGGCTTGCCACTCTGGTCCGGGGCTGACGATGACGAGTCACCCCCGTCGCCGTATCCGCCTCCGCACGCCACGAGGATGCCCGCCAGCGCTCCGGCGGCCAACCCGGCCCCGACGTTCCCGCGCACGAACGTCATGAGCATCGTCGCCATGTCTCGGCCCTCCATGGGAAAACGTTCCTGACCAGAGGTACGGACGGACCGCGCCAGGGGATTTCCGGCAAGCGGGAGCAAGCGGGAGAATGGGGGCCGTGATCCCGAGTGGAACCGGGGGAATCCGTTCGGCGAGGTTCGCCGTATCCACTGGTATGCGGCGATGGGCCCCACCACTCGGACGGCTCTCGGACGAGGCGCTGCTGGCGGGAATGGCGACCGGCGCCCCGGAGACCGCCCTCGCGTTCGTCCGCCGGTTCCAGCGGATGGTCTTCGGTATCGCCATCGCTGTCGTCGACGACGCCCAGCTCGCCGAGGACATCGCCCAGCAGACCTTCGAAAGGGCTTGGCGTCATGCGCAGGTCTACGACTCCCGGCGCGGATCGGTGAAGACCTGGCTGGGGACCATCACGCACAACCTTGCGATCGACGCCGTCCGCGCGCGCAAGGCGACCCCGGTCTCCCCCGAGGACCTCGACGCTCTGCTCGGCGTCATGACCCGGACGCCCGAACAGTGGGCACTGGCCGACGAGGCGGCATCCCGGATACGGGCCGCGGTGGCGGACCTACCGCGCCAGCAGGCGCGTGCCGTGGTCATGGCCGGGGTCTACGGGATGACCGCACGGCAGATCGCCGAGCTCGAAGGGATCCCCCTGGGCACGGCGAAGACGCGGATCAGGACGGCGATGGGGAAACTGCGGAAGGCTCTGGGACCCCAGCGAGCCGATCATGACTGACAGGGACTGCGAGTGGCTGAGGGCCGTCGCCGACGAGCTGGCGCTGGGTGTCCTCCCCGGTCAGGAGCGCGCCGAGGCCATCGCCCACCTTGACCGCTGCCCTACCTGCCGGGAGCACGTCGAGCAGCTGACGTTCGTCGGCGACGGACTGCTCTCTCTCCTCCCGGGCAGCGAGCCGCCCGCCGGCTTCGAGACACGGGTGACGGACCGGCTGGGCCTGAAGCGGCCGCCACGACGGCGGCGGCCACGGGCCGGCGTCGCGGTCGCGGCCGCCGCCGCGATCGCCCTCGGGTTCGGCTTCGGTGGCTGGGCCGTCGGTACGGCCGTCGAGGGTGCGTCGGCTCCCGCCGCACGGAGCTCGGAGTCCTCCGACTCGGAGCACGGCCTGATCGCAGCGTCTCTGCTGGCCCCCGATCACCGCCCGGTGGGCCGGATCTTCACCTACACCGGAAATCCGGGCTGGGTCTACATGGCGGTCCACCTCGGCCGGGACGGGTCCGGATCCGACGTCCCGACCGAAGACGAATCCATGGCCGCGGGGTCGAGCGACGTATATCCGGAGGCCGGAAGGATCAGCTGCCGACTCGAGCGTACGGACGGCACGTCGGTCCACATCGGGGAGTTCTCCCTCGACGACGCCGGCCAGGGGTACTGGGGAGCCCCCACGCGTGTCGACCCGGACACGGTGTCCGGTGCCCGGCTGCTGGCCGCGGACGGCTCCGTCCTGGCCACGGCCCACTTCGACGCACGGCGGAACCAGTGACCGCGAGCAGCCGCCCCACTCCCATCACCCGCGTGAACAACGCCCCCGGGGCACTACACCTGGGGGGCGCCCGGTCGCCGGCCCAGTGCCGGGCCCAGCTTCGTCGCCATGTCCGTGAGGATCTGGACGTAGTCCTCGTGCTCGAAGGTGAACGGCAGCGCGAACGCGACCTCGTCCACCTCCCGGAACGCCGCGTGCGCGTGCAGCCGTTCGGCGATCTCCTCCGACGTCCCCACCAGGTCCGGCGCGAACAGCAGCCGCGCCGGGCCCTGCGGTGCGGCCGTACGGGGAGTGCGCTCGGCGGCGTACTTCTCGTAGCGGGCGCGCTGGCCCGGCGTGGCGGAGTCCGTGGGGATGACGACGAGGCCCTGCGAGACGCGGGCGGCCTCGCCGTCGGGGTGGGCGGCGCGGAACGCCCGGATGTGGGAGAGCTGGATCCGCGCGAAGTCATGCGGCCCGTCGGGATCTTCGGCCTTCACGACGCTGCTGGTGAGGAGGTTCATCCCGTGCTCGCCCGCCCACCGGGCCGACCGCAGGCTGCCGCCGCCGTACCACAGGCGGCGGCCCAGGCCGGGGGAGTGGGGCTGCACCCGGTCGGAGAAGGTCTCGAACCCTTCCGTCCCGCTGAAGTCCGTCGCCGGCTTGCCCCGCACGAAGTCCAGCAGCCGCTCCACCCGCCCGTAGCCGAAGTCCTCGGCGTCGGAGGTGTCGGGGTAGAGCGCGCCCTTGACCTGGTCGAAGTGCATCGGCGGGCCCACGCTGACGCCCGGGTTGAGCCGGCCCCCGGACAGCAGGTCGACGGTGGCCAGGTCCTCGGCGAGGCGCAGCGGGTTCTCCCAGCCGAGGGGGATGACCGCCGTGCCGAGTTCGATGCGGCGGGTGCGCTGCGAGGCCGCGGACAGGACGGCGACGGGGGAGGAGATGCCGTACTGGAGGTGGCGGTGGCGCACCCACGCGCTGTCGAAGCCGAGCCGCTCGCCCAGCTCGATGATCTCCAGCGTGGACTCGTGGCCGCGCCGCGGATCCGCCTCGTCGAACAGCCCGATGGTCAGGAAGCCCAGCTTGCGCAGCGGTCGTGGGGTCGGGGGCACGGGACCTCCATCATTTGAACGTTCAATGGTCTACGGCTGTGCCAACCCGGCAGCGGCCCGTGCTGTTCCCGCCCGGCGGTCCCCGCCGCACCGGTTTCCCGCCGCACCGGATCAGCGCAGCGGGATCGTCACCTCGTCCTCGACCGGCGGGGCGAGTTCCTGGGCGCGGTTGCCGGTGGCCGCGTAGCAGCGCAGCCGGACCGACTCCGGGGAGACGTCCAGGCGCAGGAAGCACTTGAAGAACGGCGGGCTGTACGTCGCCGAGCTCGGCGAGAACAACGACGTGTAGATCTTCCGCACGGGCAGCCGGAACCGCTTGGCCCGGTCGGGCCGGCGGCCGGTGCCGAGCAGCCCGGCGACCAGCCGGACGCGCCGGGTGACGCGGGTGTCCGCGCCCGGGACACGGGTCGGCGGGATGCCCAGGCGCTCCGCGATCACGGCCGTCGCCTCCGCCTCGGTGAGCGTGAAGAAGCGGGGCATGCGCAGCCGGCGGCCGTAGAGCCGGCTGTAGAAGGCGAGGGAGTCGCCGCGCAGCGGATAGCAGCGGAAGTCCCGCTCGGTCACGTTCGCGACGTTGACGCGGGGGATGGTGTGGGTTGCGTGCATGAACGCCCCGCCGCCGCCCGCGACGACGTACTGGAGGGTGCGCCCGTCGTCCAGCCGCACCGGGTAGCGCTGGTAGTTGTGGATGTCGCCGCCAATCGCCGCCACGTAGTGGTGCGCCGGGTCGCGGACGATGTCGTCGACGGTGCCGCCCCCTTCGATGGCGCACGGCTCGTGCCGACCGTCGACGTACAGGGGCGACCCGGTGACCAGGATCTTCGGGCGGGGTCCATGGGAGACCTCGCGCAGCCAGGCGCCCTGTTCGGCGTCGAGGGTGCCGAGCAGGCCCGTGTCGATGCCTATGATCCGCACGGGTCCGGCGTCGATCGCCCAGTACGGGCCCGGCTGGACGGCCTGCTGGGCGGGTGCCGAGCGCAACCTCCGGGCCTCGGCGAGGTGTTGCCCGTGGTCCCTTCGCGGCCGGTGCCAAAGCAGGGACCGCAGCCAGGCCCGGGTCAGAGGGCGCGGCCGGGGCTCGGGAGGCAGCGGCGGGGCGTCGTCGCAGAAGACGCGCATGAATCCGCCGAGGTCCTCGTACCAGTCGTGATTGCCGGGGATCGCGTAGATCGGCGCCTGGTAATCGCGGTAAGGGCGGAAGAACTTGGTGTGGTAGTCGTCCGCGCTGCCCACCGGGTAGATCACGTCGCTGGCCAGCACGGCGAAGCGGGTGTCCAGGCCGACCTTCAGAAAGCCGGGCACGACGGCGTACTGGGGGTCATCGCCCTCGCCGGTGTCGCCGATGACCAGGAACGAGAAGCGCTCCGGATCGTCGCGCCGGATCACCTTGTCGGCCGGTGCGCCGGCGGCCGCGCGCTGCGTCACCCACCGGCCGCGGGTGCGGCCGGTCGGGTCACCGAACCAGGAGGCCAGCACCCCGTTGCGGGCGGCCCACCACATTCTCGGGTCCAGCCAGGAGATCTTCTCGACCTGCTGCGGCATCAACTGCCGGTAGGCGCCGCGTTCGCCGGTGCCCCAGCCGGCGCCCTCGGCCGTGTGGCGTGAGGAGTCAGACACCGCTGCACCGTAACAATGATCTACGAGCCGTCCGCGGGCGGGTCGTTCACCGGCCGCGGGTGGGCGAGTCCGCGTCGTGCCACGACGTGCGCGGCGCGGGAATGGAGTTGGCGGCCCGGACGCCGGCCGAGCGGCCCGGGTGCCGGGCGGGGCTGCGGTTCTCCGCCCTCTCACCGTGCACCAGCAGCGGGTCGAACATGACCACGACCCCGGCCAGCAGCAGGAAGACGACCGGCCCCAGCAGCATCGGCAGCAGGAGCGACAGGGGCGAGTCGCCCTCCCACGTCCCGCCGGTCGTGTCGTGCACATGGACGCTGACGGCGGCCATGCCCGTGTAGTGCATCCCGGACACCGCCACGCCCATCACCAGGCTCGCCCCGAGGCTCGTCATCAGGCCGCGGATCGTGACGGCGGACCACAGCGCGGCCGTCGCGGCGGCGATGGCGATCAGCACGGACAGTACGACGCCGACCGGGTCGTAGCCGATGTCACCGTGCAGCCGCATCGCGGCCATGCCCAGGTAGTGCATGGCCGCCACCCCCAGTCCGGTGACGACACCCGCGACCGCCAGGGCGACACGTCCCGTGCCGCGGTAGCCGACGATGAACACGCCGACGCCCACAACGGCGACGGCCACGACGAGACTGAGCACCGTCGTGGCCGCGTCATAACGGACCCGGGTCTCCTCCACGTGGAAGCCGGTCATGGCGATGAAGTGCATCGTCCAGATCCCGCACCCGATGGAGGCGGCGCCTAACGCCAGCCAACCCGGCTTCCAGGACCGCGCGTTCAGCAGCGAGCGCACGATGCACCGCAGCCCCAGCGCCCCTCCCAGACAGGCCATCAGATACGCCGCCACCGGGGTCACCGCACCGTAACGGAACCCCTCGACCGTGCCCTCCATGAGCCAACTCCCCCCGAGTCGCGCCTGGTGTTCAGCAAGGTCTACGCGCAGGGATCGCGGGAAAGCAAGCCCTTACCGTCGGTAGGGCGGCAACTCCTGTTCACCAGGAGTCGATTGAGGTCAGAATGTGCGCTTCAGCAGGTCGAGCAGAGCCGCCCAGTGCCGCTCGTCGCCCTCCTTGTGGTACGACGCGGTGTCGGCCTGCGTGAAACCGTGGGGCGCGCCCGTGTACACCTCGCAGCGGTGGCGGACGCCCGCCTCGGTCAGGGCCTCCTCCAGGCGCTCGATCTGCTCCTCGGGCAGCGAGGGGTCCTGGTCGGCGTGGCCGAAGTACAGCTCCGCGGTGACCTTGCCGGCCACCAGGTGCGGGCTGTCCGGCGTGTCCGTGGCCAGCCGCCCGCCGTGGAAACCGGCTGCGGCCGCGACCCGCTCCGGGTACGTCCCGGCCGTGAGCAGCGACAGGCGCGCCCCCATGCAGTAACCGGTCAGCGCGACCGGACCGTCCGCCACCGCGGGTGACTCGGCCAGCCAGCGCAGATAGGCGCCGGCGTCCCGCATCGCCCGTTCGGTCGTCAGGGCCTGCATGACCGGCATGATGCGCTCGAATATCTCCGGCCGCGCCCCCGGGTCGATGAGCTCGGGCAGCTCGAACAGCGGGGCGCGGCCGTGCCGGTAGAACACGTTGGGCACCAGCACCGCGTACCCCTCACCGGCCAGCCGGTCGGCCATGGACCGCAGCCATGGGCGCAGGCCGAAGGCGTCCATGTAGAGCAGGACCGCCGGGTGGGCGGCCCCGTCCGCGGGACGGGCCAGATACGCGTCGGCGGTGCCGTCCTCGGTGGGGATGTCGACGGCGGTTCCCTGTACGGCGGTCATGACTGGGCTGCCTCTCTGCGGGTGTCGGCCAGGAACCCGTCCGTGTCACCGGGCGGATCACGGGCATCGTGACACGCCGCTTCCCGGGGCATTTCGCCCACCCCCCCCACACCGGGCGCAACCGTGAACGCCCCTTGGCGCGCGCTTTACTCGAACCGTGAGGTGTCGCCCGCGCCGTGCCGCACGATCTCGGCCTCCCCACCGGAGAAGTCGATCACCGTCGTCGGCTCGGTGCCGCAGTCACCGGAGTCGACCACCCCGTCCAGCACGTGGTCGAGCAGGTCCTTGATCTCCCAGCCCTGCGTCATCGGCTCCTCCTCGCCGGGCAGCAGCAGGGTGCTGGACAGCAGCGGTTCACCGAGCTCGGCGAGCAGGGCCTGGGTGACGACGTGATCGGGGATCCGCACGCCGACCGTCTTCTTCTTGGGGTGCTGGAGCATGCGCGGCACCTCCTTCGTCGCGGGCAGGATGAACGTGTAGCTGCCGGGCGTCGACGCCTTGATCGCGCGGAACACGTCGTTGTCGACCCGCACGAACTGACCGAGCTGCGCGAAGTCCTGGCACACGAGGGTGAAGTGGTGCCGGTCGTCCAGCTTGCGGATCGTACGGATCCGCTCGATGCCGTCACGGCTGCCCAGGCGGCAGCCCAGTGCGTAACAGGAGTCCGTGGGGTAGGCGACAAGAGCGTCCGCACGGATGCTGTCGGCGATCTGGCCGATGGTGCGGGGCTGGGGGTTGTCGGGGTGCACGTCGTAGTACTTCGCCATCCGCCGAGCTTATGCCGCCCGCGCAGTGCGGCGGCGCAGGGCGGGGTGTCGGCCCGCGGGCGGACGCCGGGGGCTTCCGCCCGGGACGCCCGGGACGATAGCGCGGGACGTGTGAGGTAACGTCCGCGACCGGTGCGCCGGATGGCGCGAGGAACGAGGGGAAGGCCGAGGTGGCTGGCCGAGAGGACGGGAACCGGCAGCAGGGGACACCGGCCGGGCCGGGCCCGGCGTGGGCGGAGGAACTGCTCGAGCACCTGCGCCCGGCGGGGCGCGACGTGCGCAGGGTCGTGGGCTGGCTCGCCGGCGCCGTGCGCGGGTCCGTGGCCCTTCAGGACGCCGCCGGGAACCTCCTGGCCGGAACCCGGCTCCCGCTGGACGAGGGCCTCGTCACGGACATCACCGCCGGCCGCATCGCCTCCGCCGCCTGGGAGAGCCGGGAGCGCCATCAGCGCCTGGTCAGGGTGGAACACCCGTCCCACACCTGCGTCCTGGCCGTCTCCCGCGAGACCCCCTTCGACCGCCGGGCCGCCGACGTCGTCACACACACCGCCCAGGTGATCGAGCTCCTGCTGACCGCGCGCGAGTCGACCGCGGCCGGGCACCGGCTCCGGCGGGCCACCTCCGACCTGCGCCTGGCGATCCTGCAACTGCTGATGGTCGAGGACACCATCGCCGCCCGCCGGGTCGCCGCCGGGCTCTGGCCCGGACTGCTCGACGCCGACACGGCCCGTGTGTACGTCGTCGAGTCCGACCCCGCCGTACGCGACCGGATCGCCCAGGAGTGCCTGGCCGGCACCGGGGAGGACGCCCTGGTCGTGCGCTGCCCGGCCATGGACGGCCACGTCATCGTCGTCAGCCCCCGTGACACCACCGGCGAGACCCTGCGGTCACTGGTCGACCGGCACCCGGACATCTTCCTCGGCGGCAGCGTCCGGCAGAGCCTCGCCCGGACCGCCACCGCGTACGGACAGGCCGTCAGCGCCCTCGCCGTCGCCCGTTTCCGGCCCGACAAGACGGCGGTCTACGCCGAGCGCACCCACCCCGAACGCCTCATGGACCCGGGGGCGCTGCGCGGCTGGACGGCCCGGGTGCTGCGCCCGCTCGACACCCTGCCGCACCACACCCGCGCCGAACTCCTCGCCACCACACGCCTCGGCCTGGAGTTCACCGCCGTCAACGCCGCCAAGGTCCTCGGCGTCAGCCGCAACACGGTCCGCGCCCGTATGGAACGCGTGGAGGCCCTGCTCGGCACCGACTTCGCCGACCTCACGGTCCGGGCCGTCGTCCACCTGGCGCTCAACACCCAGATCGGCCTGCCCGACGGCCGGCACCCCGACGACACCGGCAACTCCACGCTCCGGCTCTCCGACCTGCTGTCCGGGTCCGCCGTACGCACCTGGGCCCAGGACCTGCTGGGCCGGCTGGAGGCGGACGCCCGGAACCCGCGCCGGACGCTGCGCACCTGGATCGCCGTGGGCGGCAACGCCGAACGGGCCGCGCAGGCCCTGGGCATGCACGCGCAGACCGTGCGCGAGCACGTCCGCAGCGCCGAACCCGTGCTGGAACGCCAGCTCCTCGCCGCGGGTACCGACCTGTACGAGGTCGTGCTGGCCCACCTGGCCGTCGGTGACCTCGATCTGCCGGCTCTGCGCCGCCACGACTGACCGGCCGGCCTCAGGGGCAACCGGTTGGCCAGGTCGCGGCGGGACGAAACCGGGCCATCCGGACTCAGCTGTGCACGAGTGAGCCCTGTTGAGCGTGCAACGGGCATCGACGCGATTCACAAGGCCTCAGCCAGGGACGTAGGTTCGACGAACCGCGGGGGCTCGACCGGAACGGGGGACCGGTCGCGCTCCCGCGCGCTGCGCCGAGAGGCGGCGTCCCAGCGGCTGCCTCAGCCACGCAGTCGCACGGGTATCTCCTGCCAGCCGAAGGCGATGAACGACGGCACCTGCCGCAGGCCCTCGTCACCCGCGGCCAGGCTCAGGCCGGGGAACCGGTCGAACAGCGCCGGCAGCGCGGTCAGCGCCTCCAGACGGGCCAGCGGCGCCCCGATACAGCGGTGGACCCCGAGCCCGAACGCCAGATGGTCGTCGGCGGCGCGCGTGGCGTCGAAGACGTCGGCGTCCGGCCCGTAGTGCTCGGGATCGAGCCCCGCGGCGGCGTACGTCGTGAGGATGGCGTCTCCGGCCGGGATCGTGACGTCGCCGACGGTGAGGTCCGTGACGGCGAACCGGAGCGGCAGCGAGGCGACCGACGGGTGCGCGCGCAGCGTCTCGTCGACGACGGCGTCCCAGCCGATCTCCCCGGACCGTACGGCGGCGAGCTGCTCGGGGCGGCGGAGCAGGGCTACCACCGCGTTGCCGATGAGATTGACGGTGGTCTCGAAACCGGCGCCGATGACCAGCAACAGCGTGTACAGCAGCTCCTCGTCGCTGAGCCGGTCGCCGTCCTCGTCCCGGACCCGGATCAGTTCGGTGGTCATGTCGTCGCCGGGGTGCGCGGCCTTGTGGGCGATCAGCGCGGGGAGCACCGTGCCGATCTGCCGCTGGACGGACGCCGCGTGCTCCGCGCTCGGGTCGGTGGTGTCCATGATGGCCGCGATCATCCGGCTGGTGTCCTCGCGTAACGCGTCGGGAACACCGAACAGTTCGGAGATGATCCGCATCGGCAGCGGACGGGCGAACCCCTCCTTGACGTCCACGACCTCGCCGTCGGCCGCGTCGAGCGCGTCCAGCAGCTCCGCGGTGATGGCCTCCACCCGGGGCCGCAGCGCCTCGGTGCGCCGGTGCGTGAAGCTCGGTGCCACCAGCTTGCGCAGTCGCGTGTGGTCCGCGCCGTAGGTGGTGAACATGTTGATCACGCCTACCCAGCTCACGATCCAGCCCCAGGACGGGTGCCGGCCGATCTCGGGCCACAGCCGCCAGTGCAGCCGCGGGTCCTTGCTGACCCGCGGGTCGAGGATGAGCTCCTTCAGCGTGTCGTAGCGCGTGGGCGCCCAGGCGGGGATCCCGCCGGGCAGCTCCACGGGCACGATCGGGCCGAGGACGCGCAGCCGGGCGCACTCGCCCGCGATGTCCGCGCCGAACGGGTCGAGTGCGATGCGGTCGGTCACGGTCACGGTCGTCCTCCTGGCTGATCGGGGGAGCGGGGGGTGAAACGGACGGGCAGCGCCGTCAGCGAGCGGTGGAAGGGGCCGGGCCGCCAGGTGAGACGCTCGCGGGGCAGCACGGGTTCCAGGTCGGGCAGCCACTGGGTGAGCCGCTCGATCGCCTCGGTGGCGATGAGCAGCGTGTGCTGCCTGACCGGGCAGGCGTGCGGGCCCGCCGACCAGGACAGGTGGGAGGCGTCGCCCGGGTGCCGGTCCGCGCCGCGCTCCCGCTCGGTGGCCTGTGCCAGCGCCCCGTACGAGACCACCACCGGCACCGCGGCCCTGATCCACACGCCGTGGAAGGTGACCGGAGTGCGGGCGTAGTGGATGCCGTAGTTGGCGAGCGGCGTCTCGTGGTGCAGCACCTCCAGCACCGCGTCCGTCACCGGGCGGGCGCCGCTGGTGAGCGTCGAGTAGTAGGCCGGGTTGCCGAGGATCCTGGACAGCGCGTTGGACACCAGGTTGGCCGTCGGCTCGTGTCCCGCGCCGAGCGTGAGGAACACCTGCCAGGTGACCTCCTCGGGGGTCAGCCCCGCCGGATGGTCCAGCAGCCAGCTCGGCAGGTCGTCGCCGCGCCGCTCGGTCTTGGCCGCGATCAGCTCCAGCACGTACCCGGCGAACTCGGCCTCGCCCTCCGCCGCCTGCGCACCGCCCTCGATCAGCTTGGCGAGCGCGGCGTCGAGCCGGTCGCTCGCGCTGTCCGGCAGCCCGAACAGGCTGTTGAACACCAGCGCCATCAGCGGCCTGGTGAACTCGCCGACCAGGTCGGCCTCGCCCCGCGGCCCGATCCGGCTCACCAGCAGATGGACCGCGCGGTGCACCCGGCCGCGCAGGTCGTGCGGTTCCACCAGGTCGAAGGCGTCGATCAGCGTGGTGCGGTAGCGGATGTGGGCGGCCCCGTCGGCGAACAGCGTGTTGGGCCGCCAGCGCATCATGCCGAGCACCGGGGAGTCGTCCGGGACGGCCGCCTCCCACGGCCGGGGATCGTGCGAGAACGTCTTCGTGTCGTGCAGCAGATCCAGCGCCGCCCGCCGGTCCGTGACGACGTACGCCGGCACCCCGGGGGCGAGTTCCGCCCAGCCGACCGGGCCCTGGGCGCGCAGGGCGGCGTAGTACGGGTGGGGGTCGCGGGCGAAGCCGTCCTCCCACAGGCGCACGGGCGCCGCGACGGAGAAGGCCTGCTCGGCAGGGGACGGGTGGGTCACCGGTGCTCCGCGGGTCGGTGGTCGATCAGGTGCTGGACGAGGGCGAGCAGGGAGTCGATCGAGGAGTTCGCCTCCCGCGCGTCGCACGTCACCATCGGGGTCGTCGGTTCCAGGTCCAGAGCGGCGCGCAACTGCTCGGGGGTGTGGTGCCGGGGCGCGTCCGGGAAGGTGTTCAAGGCGACCGCGTACGGCAGCCCGGTCTCCTCCACCAGCCCGAGCACGTCGAACGAGGCGTCGATCCGGCGGGCGTCGACCAGCACGAGCGCGCCGAGCGCCCCATGGGCGATGTCGTCCCACAGCGACCGGAACCGTTCCTGGCCGGGCGTGCCGAACAGATACAGCACGATCCCGCCCGGCAGGCTGATCCGGCCGAAGTCGATGGCGACCGTGGTGGTCGACTTCTCCCGGACCCCGGCGAGATCGTCGACGTGCGCGGACGCCTCGGTGAGCTGCTCCTCCGTGTGCAGCGGGCGGATCTCCGACACCGAGCCGATCAGGGTCGTCTTGCCCACCCCGAAAGGCCCCGTGACCAGGATCTTCACCAGGTCACGGGCGGTGTCCGGGAGATGGATGCCGCCGCCGGCGGCGCCATCAACGGTGCTTGAGGTCGCGGAGGCCATCGGCCACTCTCTTCAGCAGGTCGGGGTCGAAGCGCCGGGCGGGCGGGATCGGCGCGCGGGCCAGCACCAGGTCACGGTCGATGAGGTCGGCGGCCAGCACCAGCACGGCGGAGACGGGCAGCCGCAGCAGGGCCGCGGCCTCCACCACCGTCAGCGACCCGTACTCCAGCTCCTCCAGCAGGGCCGCCTGCGCGGCGGGCAGATCGGCGGGAGGCGGATCGCCGCTGCCGGTGAGGACCGACAGCCGCTCCAGATGGGCGCGGCTGGGCCGGGCCACCCCGCCGGTCGACAGGTACGCGGGAACCAGGGGACGGCCGCCTCGGCGGCCGGTCATGCCGGCGTGTCGCCGTCGGCACCTCGGGGCCCGGCGGCCATCGCCTTCTCACCCAGCCGCGCGACCTGCGAGTGCACCCGGTGCGCGAGCAGGTCCAGGCGCACCTCGGGGTCGCCGTACGCGGCGACGCAGGTGCCGTGGTCCGTCGGCACGATGAGCACATAGCCGTGGTCCGACTCGATGACGACCTGCCGGATGTCGGCCCGGTCGGTGTCGGCGAACGCCGCCGCCGCGGTACGGCAGGCGCCCTGTACGGTGCTCGTGATGGCGGCGACCCGCTCGGCCGACGGCTGCGACAGCGCGTCGGTGTAGCCGGTCACGAGCCCGTCCCGGGTGAGCAGGACGGCGGCCACGACGTGCGGCACCTCCAGAACCGGTTCGAGCACCCAGGCCGTGTCCCCCGCTGCGCGGCTGGTCATCGAGCCGTTCCCCCTTCGTGGTCGTTCCGGTCTCGGCCGGTGTCGTCGGTCCCGTCGGCCGTGGTCGCGGCCGGGGCACCCTCAGGTACGGCTGGAACGGCGCCGGTGTTCGGCCGGGCGGCGAAACGGGCGGCCGCCGTGCCGGACTGCAGGGCGCCGAGGGCGGCGGCGGACTCCTCGGGACGCCGCGGTCGGCGCTGTGGTGCGGGTGCGGGTGCGGGTGCGGGTGCGGGTGCGGGAGCGGGTGCGGAGGCCGGGGTGTCCGGCGGGGGCGTGGCCCGGCTGCGGCGACGCCGCTGGGGGAGTCCGCCGCTGTCACGGGGGCCGCGGTGGCCGGGGGCCGGGGCGGAGGTCCGGTCGTCCTGGTCGGTGCCGTAGCCGTGATCGTCGGGTGCGGTGGGGCGGGTCGCGGCGGTGGGGGACGGGGGCTCGGGGTTCCGGGGCGAGGTGTGCGGCTCAAAGCCGTGGGGCGCGGTGGCCGAGGCCGGTTCGGATGCACGGGGCGGGGCGGAAGGGGCGTCAGCGGTGACAGCGGTGGCAGGGCTGGCTGAGGCGCCAGGGGCCGACGCGCCCGAGTCGGCACCGTCCGGCGAGGCTGCGGAGGGCGAGGCAGCGCCGGCGTAGGAGGACGCGGGGACCCCGGAAGGCGAGGCGCCACCGTCCGCCGTGCCCCGCGCGACCCTCCGCGTCGAACGCGGGGCGCTGGCCGCCGGAGGCAGTTCCTCGGGATCGATGCGGGTCAGCAGGTGACTGTCGACCCGCAGCACCGCCCGCACCCCGCCGTACGGGGACGGCGAGGTCAGGTCCACGCTCAGATCGAACTGCCGGGTCAGCTGGCCGATGGCGGCGAGTCCCATGCGCGGCGGGTCGCCGAGCTCGGTGAGCAGGATCGGTTCGGAGCCGGCCACCATCCGCTGGGCACGGGCCCGTTCGTCCTGCGTCATGCCCAGCCCGGCATCGTCCACGGTGACACAGACACCGTGGTGGACGGCCTCCAGGTTGACCACGACGTCGGTGTCGGGCGCTGAGTGCCGCAGCGCGTTGTCGAGGAGCTCGGCGACGATGATGGCGACCGGCTCGACGGCGTGGGACACCAGTGCGGTCCCGGCCTCCAGGTGGTTGTGGATCCGCACGCGCTGGTAGCCCGTGAGCCGGGCCTGACCGCCCGTCACCGCGTCCACCAGATGGGACTCCTCCCGGGCCAGCCCCACCCAGGCCCCGCACACCACCGCGGCGATCTGCGCGCGCCGCAGCGACTGCTCGTTCTCGTGGTCGAGCTCGAACAGGGTTTGAGCCAACTCTGGGTCGTCGTAACGTTGTTGCAGACCGCGCAGGGCGTCCTGCAACCGGTACAGCGCCGCCTGGATCTCCCGTGTGGCCCCGCGCATCCCGGCCTTCGCGGCGGCGTCGATGCGGGTGCGCTGCGCGGCGAGTTCCGCGTGCAGCGCCTTCAGCACCTGCTCCAGCGCGAGGCCCAGGGGCGAACCCGCGAGCTGCGGGCTGAGCGGGCCGGGCACGGCGACGTGCGGATGGGCCACCTGCCGGGCCGCGGCGGGCACGCGCCGCGCCGCCAGGTGCTCGACCTCGGCCGTGAACGCCCGTGTGGTGCCGTCGAGCCGGGCCCGCAGGGCGGCCGTCTTCGCGCGCTGCGCGGCCAGTTGCCGCCGCGAGCGCAGCAAACCGCCGCCGAGGGCGAACGCGGACAGTGTGCCGACGGCGAGACCGCCGACGACCAGGTCCGGTAATTCGATCATCGAGTCGAGTCCAGGGAGAGTCGGGCAGGGCGGAGTCCGAGGCGCTCTGACGAGCCACCCGCAGCACAGTACACACCGTCATCGACCGGTCTCGCACGGTGGAGCGGCACTTCGTTCCGGAACTGACCGGGGTCTGTTCGCTTCTGTGGCAACTGTCAGGATTGCCGTACGGGGGAGGGGAGTTGGTGGTCCGTACGGGTCTGGTCGGCGGGTCGACCACCCGTCCGCAACGGTCGTGACCGGGTGGTCACCGAACGTGATGCGGGCGGGCTGTGTGTCCGACCGGAGGACGGGTACCCGTCCGGCGCCTGAAGAGGTCCGCTCCGCAAGAAGGAGGCCCGAATGACCAGCGAGACGGAGACCGGCGGCGTGACCGGTACGCAGGACAAGGACTACAACCTGATCTGGTACGTCGAGGCGTGCCTGAACAACGCCCTGCGTCTGGAGAGCTACATCCAGGACGCGGAGCGCGCCAAGGACACCGAGGTCGCGGACCTGTTCCGCAAGGCCCAGGCGGACAGCCGCAAGGGTGCCGAACTGGGCAAGGGGCTCCTGCGCGCACGCCTCAACGGCGGCTGAGGCCCCACCGGGGCCGGACGGCCCGGACACCGCCGACGGGCGGGGTCCGGGCCTTTTCGTGTCCGGGCTTGCGGGGCCAGGATTTCGTGTCCGGGGCTTTCGCGGCCGGTGCGGCAGAACCGCCCCGGCCGGTCCGGCTCAGCCGGCGTAGACCCTGCCTTCCTTCACGACGTACTCGGCCGGCTCGGAGCAGCCGATGGACGGCGTGAGCAGCAGGCTCACCGTCAGCGGCGCGGGCTCGGTGCTCGCGGTGGAGAACTCGCAGACGGCACCCTTGCCGGTGAGCGGGTACCAGAACCAGCCGTCCACGTCGCCCACGGTCACGCGGTCCGACTCCTTCCAGGCGCCCCCGGACTGAGTGTAGACCTGGAGGCGCACCGAGGCGGCGTACTCGTCCTCCGTCGAGCGCAGCGCAGTGAGAGTGATCTTGTAGTCGGAGCCGACGACGGACGAGGCGATCTGCCGGGTCTGCGGTGCGGCGGCGGTGTCCGCGCTCGACGCCCCGGCGCCGGCGGCGCCGAGGGCGGCCGCCATCAGGACGGTGAGGGCGGCGGTCGTGCCGCGGCGGGTCAGGCTGCGGGCCATGCTCATGTGTTCCCCCGTTGGAACGAGTCGGGACGGAGATATTCCGTGTTGTTCCGTTCGCTGAGGAAGACACCTGCCACCGACCGGAGGTTGTACGGGTCGCCACGATGCCGACAGCTCACCACTCCATCGCCGCCACGAGGAGGAGTTGATCGTGCGCAGGCCGGTCGATGGAGAGGTTCATGTGCACTACGGCCAGATCTACGTCGAGACCGATCCGGACAGCTTCGGGCCGGACCTCGCGGAGGCGTTCGCCGGGCAGAGTGCGGGACTGTGCGGGGCGGCGACACCGTGCGTCCTGTGGCTGAACACCGGTTTGCACACCGGCGACGTGGGCTTCACGGTCGAGGTGCACGAGCAGGCCCCGCCGCTGGATCCGGCCTGGGAGGACGTGGTGGAGGTGTCCTTCCGTCCCGTGTCGGCCGACAGCGCGCTCGTGCAGTGGACGGCGAGCCCCAACTCGACCGGTACCTCCTCCAGTTCTGGCCCGCCCCACCCGAGCCGGACCGTGTCCTGAGACAGACCGCGCAGGTCGCCGCCTACTGGCACCGCTACGCCCGCGAACCACCGCCGCCTCCCACCCCGGCCGAACGCGCCGAAGCCGAACGCCGGGCCCGCCTCGCTCAGGAGACAGCGCAACGGGAACGCCGGCTCGCCCGACCCCGCCCTGCTCCACGCCATCGACGTCTCCGGCCCCGCCACCCAGCGCGCGGTGGCCCTGTTCACGGCCCGCCGGGCGTGTGAAGCGGCCGGTCTCACCGCCCTCGACCGGGTCGCCGACCCGCTCGCGGCCCTGGCCGAGGGGCGTCCGCTGCCGCCGCCGTTCGACGACGACACCCGCATGTGGGAGACCCTGGCCACCGCCCCGCGTGTCCCGGACCGGACCGTCGGCCGGGCCGTCCCGCCCGAGCGGCCCCCCTTCCGGCCGCCCGCGTCCACGAGCACGCCCGTGCCGCAATCCCAGGAGGCGGCACGGGCCGTGGTGGGCCCGGCGGTCGTCGTGGCGAAACCGCCGGCCTCCGGCTCCGGCCCGTACGCCGTGGCGCTCACCATCGGCCCACCGCACCCGTCCCTGCGGATCTCCCAGCCGCACATGGCCCTCCCCGCGGTGACCGGCGCGGCCGAGCACCACCCGCTCCGGGCGGCCCTCGACGCGGTGCACGCGGCCGTCGCCGCCTACGGCGACGACCACCCGGCCCTCCTCGCGGAGGTCTGGTCCGTGGTGCGCGGGACGGTACGCGTGCCCGGCCCCTGACCGCACCCCCGGCCCAGGAGGCCCGGGAGGAGGCCGCGACGGTGCCCAGCCGCCGCTGCCCGGAGCCGGCCATTTCTTCCCGCGTGACTGACCCCGCCCCGCCGGGTACCCGGCCCGTCCCGCCACGACCGGCCGGGCGGCCGCTCGCGGCGCCGCCCCGGCCGGCCGCCGGCCATGAGCCGAAGGAGCCCACGCATATGACGGACGTATCCGGTACCGGCCCCGCCCCGGGCGACGACCGCGAGGTCCTCACCAACCGCCAGGGTCATCCGGTCTACGACAACCAGAACCAGCGCTCCATCGGTCCCCGCGGCCCCGCCACCCTGGAGAACTACCAGTTCCTCGAGAAGATCAGCCACTTCGACCGGGAACGCATCCCCGAGCGCGTCGTGCACGCCCGCGGTGTCACCGCCTACGGCCACTTCGAGGCCTACGGCACCTGGGGCGACGAGCCGATCAGCCGCTACACCCGCGCCAAACTCTTCCAGGAACGCGGCAAACGCACCGACGTGGCCGTCCGCTTCTCCACCGTCATCGGCGGACGCGACTCCTCCGAGGCCGCCCGCGACCCGCGTGGCTTCGCGGTGAAGTTCTACACGGAGGACGGCAACTGGGACCTCGTCGGCAACAACCTCGGCGTCTTCTTCATCCGCGACGCGATCAAGTTCCCGGACGTCATCCACGCCCTCAAACCGGACCCGGTGACCTTCGAGCAGCAGCCCCGCCGCATCTTCGACTTCATGTCGCAGACGCCCGAGGCCATGCACATGCTGGTCAACCTGTTCAGCCCGCGCGGCATCCCCGCGGACTACCGCCACATGCAGGGCTTCGGCGTCAACACGTACAAGTGGGTCAACGCCGACGGCGACACCAAGCTCGTCAAGTACCACTGGATGCCCAAGCAGGGCGTGCGCAGCATGACCGAGGAGGACGCGGCGGGCGTCCAGGCCGACTCCCTCGGCCACGCCACCAAGGACCTGTACGAGGCCGTCGGGCGCGGCGACCACCCGGAGTGGGAACTGCTCGTCCAGATGATGGACGACCACGACCACCCGGAGCTCGACTTCGACCCGCTGGACGACACCAAGACCTGGCCCGAGCAGGACTTCCCGCCGAAGCCGGTGGGCCGGATGGTGCTCGACCGGATGCCGAAGGACTTCTTCGCCGAGAACGAGCAGATCTCCTTCGGCACCGGCGTCCTCGTCGACGGCCTGGACTTCTCCGACGACAAGATGCTCGTCGGCCGGACCTTCTCCTACAGCGACACCCAGCGCTACCGGGTCGGCCCGAACTACCTCCAACTCCCTGTCAACCAGGCCAAGGCCGCGGACGTGCGCACCAACCAGCGCGACGGCCAGATGACGTACCACGTGGACGGCGGCGGCGAGAACCCGCAGGTCAACTACGAGCCGTCGATCACCGGCGGTCTGCGCGAGGCCCGCTACCCGACCCACGACGAACAGGGACCCGTGATCGAGGGGCGGGTCACCCGCAAGCGCATCCCCCGCACCAACGACTACATGCAGGCCGGGCAGCGCTACCTGCTGCTGGAGGACTGGGAGCGGGACGATCTGGTGAAGAACTTCACCGACCTGCTGTCCCAGTGCGACCGGCCCGTCCAGGAGCGCATGGTCTGGCACTTCCTGCTGGTCGAGAACGACCTCGGTCTGCGGGTCGGCGAGGGGCTGGGCATCGGCCCGGAGGACGTCGCCGGTCTGCAGCCGCTGGCGAGCCAGGACCTCACCGACGAGGACCGCGAACGCCTGGCCAACCTGGGCAAGAACCAGCCGCGCGACGTCGAGGGTCTCACCATGACCCACTGCGTGCCGGACGAACGGCACGTCGTGACCCGTTGACCGGTCACCTCGTCAGGGCGCCACGGGCCACCGCGAGGGCCTGTTCCGCGTAGCTCCGGCCGAACAGCACGGCGTGTACCAGCAGCGGAAACAGCTGGTGCACGCCGACGCGGTCCGCCCAGCCCTCGGCGAGCGGCGCCTGCTGCCGGTAGCCGTCCAGCACCTGCTCCAGGTGCGGGCAGCCGAACAGCCGCAGCATCGCCAGATCGGTCTCGCGGTGCCCGCCGTGCGCGGCCGGGTCGATCAGCCGGACGTCCCCGTCGGCCGCCCACAGCACGTTGCCGTTCCACAGGTCGCCGTGCAGCCGCGCGGGCGGCTCGGCGGGCCCCGACAGCTCGGGCAGTCGCTCGCACAGACGCTCCACGTCGGTCGCCTCGCCGGGGCGGACGGTGCCCTGGTCGACGGCGCGCCGCAGATACGGCAGCACGCGATGCTCGGCGTACCAGCCCGGCCAGTCGGTGCCGGGCTCGTTGCGCATCGGGGCGAGCCCGATGTACGCGTCCGCCGGGCCGCCAGGGGGCGGCGCGCCGAACGCCGGCGCACCGGCTGCGTGCAGGGCGGCCAGGTCACGGCCGAAGCGGACCGCCGCCTGACGGCTCGGCCGCCCTTCCGTGACCCGGTCGACGACCAGCCAGTTCCCGTCGTGGCCGTGCACGGCCGGTACCCGCACCGTGCCGGCGCCGGCCAGCCAGCGCAGCCCGGCCGCCTCGGCCCGCGTCGCCCCCGGATCGTCGGCACGCTTGACGACCACCACCCGCCCGTCGTTGAGCGTCACCTCGGCGAGGGCCCCGGACAGGGGCCGTTCCGCGGTGACCGGCCGCCCGGTGAGCCGGGTCACGGCGTCCGTACACGTGGTCATACGTGCTCCTCCTCGGCTCCGAGCCTGATCGGCACGGCGGCCGTTGTGGTTCCGGGACATTCGCCACGCCCCGGTCACGCGGGACGGTGAAATCCCGCCGCCCGCCGACAGAACGAGCCATCGCCGGGGGACCAGTCGGGGCATGACGAGTTCATCGTTCCAGCCCACCATCGCCCTGCCCGCCCCCGTGTGCGAACAGGCCGCACAGCACCTGGAGCAGGCCGCGCACCGGGCCATCGACGGGGCCGCGATCCCCTTGAAGGCGTTCCGCGCCGCCGCCGACAACGACTTCATCCTCCCCGTGCCGGTCGTCGAGCAGGCGGCGGCGTGCCTGCTGGTCCTGGCCACCGAGACCGCCCAGACCGTACGGCCCTCCGCCCTGCGTGCCGTCATCAGCGTCGCGCTGCGGCTGCGGGACGCCGTGGAACTGTCGCATCAGCCGGCTCTCAGCAGCAGGTTCTGGTAGATCGAGGCCGGCGGCGGGACCCGTGCGTCAGGTCTCGCGGAAGGCGACCCTCACCTGATCGCGGCGCAGCTCCTCCAGCGTGGCGCGCTGCCGCCGCGCCCGTTCGACGAGGTCGTCGAGGTGTCGCGCGTCGAGGCGGGTGTCCGTGGCGGCCAGGTCGCGCAGCGTCTGCCAGCCGGACGACTTGCCCTCCACCCCCAGACTCAGCGCCTCCAGCTCCCACAGCGTGCTCAGCGGGGAACGCCGTACCAGGCTGCCGTTGCTCTTCAGGCGGGCCATCTGCTCGACCGCCCGGCCCGCGTACACCTTGTAGCGCCGAACCGGGACGTCGAGTCGCCGCATGATGTGGAGCAGGCTCGCCCGGTCCTCGGCGATCTCGGCGGCGACCGGGGCCAGGGTGTCGGCCAGCGCCGTGCCCCGGCACGAGCGCAGCAGGTGGCGTATCCGCGCGGTCCCGGCGGTGGCGCCGGCGAGATGGTCGTTGAGGTAGACGCCCAGCAGCGACATGTCGGTGGCCGGAGCACGTCGGGCGCCCGGCGGATCCGTTCGCTGTTCCGTCATGGCATTGCTCCTGTCCTGCTCCGGCCCTGTCCCAGGGCGGCCGGAACAGGGGGTTCGCCGGACCTTTCCGGCTTGCGGAAGACTACGCGGGGCGGGTGCCCGGGCCCCTCCCGGCGAAACGGGATCGGCGTCCCTGCACACGAGCCCTGATTCGATGTGGCCGAGGCCACAGCTCGGACGAGGTCCCGATCACGTCCGGGTGTGCGGGGCGGCGGCTACCGTCTACGGGCAGATCCCCCGCTTCCCCACCCCTTTCGGACGGCCCGGCAGTGCAAGCAGACCTGTCTCCTGTCATAGCGGCGACCGCCCAGTGGCTGACCCGCGCCTTCCCCGCCTCCGGCGGCGCGCTCGCCTCCGCGCTGTGCGAGGTGCAGGCCCGGCAGGCCGTGACGGTCGCGGCATGGCTCAGGTACCCGACGGAGATGGACGCCGCCCTGGTCGGTGTGGCGGGCCCCGGCGGCTCCGCGCGGCTGGACTGGGTCACCGGCACCGACGCGACCCTGGGTGACGACGTGGACGCGCACGCCTGGCGCACCTGGGTCGACGAGGTCGTGGCGAGCTGGGCGGCCAGTCTGCTCACCGACCCGGAGCTGGCCGCCCTGGCGGTGGCCGCGCTCGCCGAGGGCAGCCACAGCACCGGCACACCGACCGAGTTCCGGCGGCTCGTGGCGCCCGACGACGGCGACCAGCGCGCCGCCGCCCTGCTGCGCCACCCCGACCTGCTCGCCCCCGTGGCCGACCTGCACCGCTCCCAGCTCCTCGCCCGCCTGCACCCGGGCCGCACACTGATCGCCTGACCCAGGCGGCTGTCCCTGACGGGGCCCGCCCCGCCGGGCTCACAGCAGCCTCGGTCCGCCGACCTTCACGTGCCCGTCTGCCGGTGGCTTTGGCTCGCCGGCGTGCGGTGGCCGGGTTCACCGGCCCAGGGGCGCCGGTCTTCCGGTCTGCGGTGGCGTGGCTCGCCGGCGTGCGGTGGCCGGGTTCACCGGCCCAGGGGCCCCGGGCTCCCGGTCTGCGATGACGTTGGCCCACTGGCCTCCGGCAGCCCCCCTCCGCCAGCCCAGGGGGGCAGGCGTCGGCCCGCAACGGAGTCGAGTCGCCGACCTTCGGTGGCCGGATCTGCCGCCTCACGGGGCGCTGGCCCCCCGAGCCACGACGGCCGCTCCCCGAACAGCGCCGACGTTGGTCCGCGTCGGCGCTGGACCCTCGCTCCGCGACCGGGCTGCGCCCCTGGTCCGCGAGGCGTCGGTCCGCGACGTCGCTGGCTCCCCGGTCCGCCGACCTGCAGCGGCCCTCGCTCCGCCGACTGCCGCAACCCCAGTCCGCCGACCCGCAGCGGACCGGGCCCTCCGACCTGCGACGGCCCGGTCCGCCGGACCGCCCCGGCTTCGGCCCAGCGACCGAACACCCGCCCCGCAGGCCCCCTCGCCGGCTGGGCGGGCACCCCCGATCCCAGCTCTCCACCACATCTTCGACCTGCGCGAACAGTCGGTCACCCTGCGTGACTCACCGGTTTGCCGTACGCGACCGTGCCACGGGCGCACGGGCGGCGGACGCTGAGCGTGGGCTCGACGGCCTCCGGCCACCTTCGGCGGCACGAGGCGTACACCGTCGTGCCGGGCAGTGACGCCGCTGACGGAGGAGAGACCGAGATGACCACCGCCCTCTCACGGAGCTGGGAACACGCCGTCGTCACGGGCGGCGCCGGATTCGTCGGCTCCCACCTGTGCGCCGCCCTGCTGGACGCGGGCGCGGCCGTCACCTGCGTGGACGACTTCAGCACCGGCCGGCCCGAGAACATATCCCCGCTGCTCGAACAGCCCGGGTTCACGCTCGTGCAGGCCAACGTCGCCGAGGGCCTGCGGATCAAGCGAACGCCCGACCTCGTCCTGCACTTCGCCTCCCCGGCGTCCCCCGCGGACTACCTGCGCCTGCCACTGCACACCATGGAGACGGGCAGCCTCGGCACCCGCAACGCCCTGGAGCTCGCACGGTCCTCCCGCGCCCGCTTCGTCCTCGCCTCCACCTCCGAGGTCTACGGCGACCCGCAGCAGAACCCCCAGGACGAGCGCTACTGGGGCAACGTCAACCCGGTCGGCCCGCGCAGCGTCTACGACGAGGCCAAACGCTTCGGCGAGGCGCTGACCACCGCCCACGCCGACACCCACGGCACCGACACCTGCATCGTGCGGCTGTTCAACACCTACGGCCCGCGGATGCGCGGCCACGACGGACGCGCGGTGCCGACCTTCGTACGGCAGGCCCTGGCCGGCGAGCCCCTCACCGTGACCGGCGACGGTCTCCAGACCCGGTCGCTGTGCTACGTCGACGACACCGTGCGCGGCATCCTCGCGGCGGCCGCCCACGGCATGCGCGGCCCCGTCAACATCGGCAACCCGACCGAGATCACCATGCTCGACCTGGCCCGGCTGGTCGTCGAACTCGCCGGCTCCCCGTCGGAGATCCGCTTCATCGAACGCCCGGTGGACGACCCGGCCGTGCGCTGCCCGGACATCACGCTGGCCCGCGACAAGCTCGGCTGGGAGCCGCACGTGCGCCCCGAGGAGGGGCTGCGGCGCACCATCGCCTGGTTCCGCGAGGACGGCACGGACGACTGACCCCAGCGCCCGGGCATCTCCGTACCGCCGCGTCCGGTTCTCTCCCGACCGCCGAAAGGCCCGCCACCCCATGCGCATCCTCGGAATCAACGCCCTCTTCCACGACCCCGCCGCCGCCCTGGTGATCGACGGGCGGACCGTCGCCGCCGCGGAGGAGGAGCGGTTCTCCCGGCGCAAGCACGGGAAGAGACCCCTGCCGTTCTCCGCCTGGGAGCTGCCCGAGAAGGCCGCCGCCTGGTGCCTGAAGCGGGCCGGGCTGCGCCCGCAGGACCTCGACGCCGTCACCTACTCCTTCGACCCGGCACTCGCCCGGCCCGCCGAGGACATGGGCCTGGACGACCCGTGGGACCACCTGCGGCTGATCTACGCCCGTGAGGCGCCCGGCTTCCTGCGGACGGCCCTGCCCGGCCTCGCCCCCGGCATCGTCCGCTTCGTGCCGCACCACATGGCCCACGCCGCCTCCGGCGCCTTCGCCGCACCGGACGCCGGCGACTCCTCGGTCCTGGTCCTGGACGGCCGCGGCGAACGCGCCTCCCACCTGGCCGCCCGCCGCGTCGGCGGCCGGCTGGAGGCGTTGCACGCCCAGGACCTGCCGCACTCGCTCGGCCTCGTCTACGAGGAACTCACCGAACACCTCGGCTTCCTGCGCTCCTCCGACGAGTTCAAGGTGATGGCCCTCGCCTCCCACGGCACCCCGCGCATGCTCACCGAGCTGCGCCGCCACGTCTACCCCACCGGCGACGGCGGCTTCCACGCCACCGGCGTGCCCTGGCACGACCTGTGCGCGCCCCGCGGCCCCGACGAGCCGTGGACCCAGGACCACGCCGACGTCGCCGCCAGCGCCCAGGCCGTGCTGGAGGAGACCCTGCTCGACCTCGTGCGCTGGCTGCACGGCCGTACCCACGACCGGGTGCTCACGCTCGCGGGCGGCGTCGCCCTCAACTGCGTCGCCAACTCCCGTATCGCACGCGAGGGCCCCTTCTCCCGGGTGTGGGTGCAGCCCGCCGCCGGAGACGCCGGTACCGCCCTGGGCGGCGCCCTGCTGCTGTCCGCCGCCGAGGGTGACGAACCGGAGCCCATGACCGGCGCCGACCTCGGCCGGGACTGGTCCGACGCGGAGCTCGGAGCCTCGCTGAAGACGGCCGCCGTGCCCTTCGAACGGCCCCCGGACATCGCCGCCACCGTCGCCCGCGCCCTCGCGGACAACGCCATCGTCGCCTGGTTCCAGGGGCGTTCCGAGTACGGCCCCCGGGCGCTCGGCCACCGCTCCCTGCTGGCCCACCCCGGGCACGCGGGCAACCTCGAACGGCTCAACGACGTCAAGGGCCGCGAGCAGTTCCGGCCCGTCGCACCCATGGTCCTCGCCGACCGCGCCGCCGAGATCTTCGACGGCCCGCTGCCCAGCCCGTACATGCTGTTCGTGCACGACGTCGCGCCGGCCTGGCGGGACCGCATCCCCGCCGTCGTCCACGTCGACGGCACGGCCCGCATCCAGACCGTCGACCCGGCGCGCGAACCGCTGGTGGCCCGCATGCTCGGCGAGTTCGAGCGACTCACCGGGCTGCCCGTCGTCGTCAACACCAGCCTCAACACGGCCGGCCGGCCCATGGTCGACGACCCGCGCGACGCCCTGGAGTGCTTCGGCTCCTCACCCGTCGACCTGCTGGCCATCGGCCCCTACGCCGTCCGCCGCGGCGACCTGTTCCGTTCCGAGGACGCCGGAGGCCTGCGATGACCGAGCCCGACGCCCGCACCCGGGATGCCGAGTACGCCGTCGTCGTCCCGACCCTCGGCCGGCCCAGCCTGCGCGGGTGCCTGCACGCACTGGCCGAGGCGAGCGGACCGGGGCCGGTCCGGGTGGTCCTCGTCGACGACCGGCCCGACCCGGCCGGCCCGTCCCTCACCGCCGACGTCCCGCCGTCCCTGCGCTCGCGCACCCTCGTCGTACCCGGCGGGGCGCGCGGCCCGGCCGCCGCACGCAACCTCGGCTGGCGGGCCGCCGGTGACGTGCCCTGGATCGTCTTCCTCGACGACGACGTCGTACCGGGGCCCACCTGGGGCGACGACCTGACGATGGACCTGGCCGCGGCGACGGACCGGACCGCCGGGATCAGCGCCCGGATCGAGGTGCCGCTGCCCACCGACCGCCGCCCCACCGACTGGGAACGCAACACGGCCGGACTCGCCGGCGCCCGCTGGATCACCGCCGACATGGCGTACCGCCGGGACGCGCTGGCCGCCGTCGGCGGGTTCGACGAACGCTTCCGGCGGGCCTTCCGGGAGGACGCCGACCTCGCCCTGCGCATCCTCGACGCCGGCTGGACCCTCACCGGGGGCCGGCGCACCACCACCCACCCCGTGCGGCCGGCCGGGCTGTGGACCTCCGTCCGTCTCCAGGCCGGCAACGCCGACGACGTGCTGATGACCCGGCTGCACGGCCGCACCTGGTGGCGCCGGGCGGAGGCTCCCCGCGGGCGGCTGCCCCTGCACCTGGCCGTGACCGGTGCGGGGGTGACGGCGCTCGGCTGCGCCCTGCTCGGCCGGTACCGGCCGGCCGGGGCCTGCGCCGCCGCATGGCTGGCCGGCACGGCCGAATTCGCCCTCGCCCGGATCCTGCCCGGGCCGCGCACCCGTGACGAGGTACTCACCATGGCCGTGACCAGCGCGCTCGTCCCGCCGGCCGCGACCTGGCACTGGCTGCGCGGGCGACTCGCGCACCGTACGGCCCGGCCGCTCACCCCGCTGCGGACCGGCGGGCCGGCGCCCGCGCCCCGCCCGGTGGTCAGGGAACGGCTGCGGTCATGACCCGCCCCACCGGCCCCTGGCTGCTCTCCGGGCGGAACGGGTCCACCGGGGGACGGCTGCCCCCGCACGACCCCGGCGGCCCGCTTCCCGCGGCTGTCCTCTTCGACCGCGACGGCACGCTCGTCGCCGACGTCCCCTACAACGGGGACCCGTCGCGGGTCGCGCTCATGCCCGGCGCGCGGGAGGCCGTCGCCGCCGTGCGCGCCGCCGGGATTCCCGTCGGTGTCGTGACCAACCAGTCGGGCGTGGCCCGTGGTCTGCTGACTCCTCGCCAGGTCGAGGACGTACGTCTGCGGGTGGAGGAGCTGCTCGGGCCGTTCGCCGTCTGGGCCGTGTGCCCGCACGGGCCGGGGGAGGGCTGCGGCTGCCGCAAGCCGGCCCCGGGCCTGGTACTGGCCGCGTGCCGCCGGCTTGCCGTCCCGTCCGGACGCACCGTCGTCATCGGTGACATCGGGGCCGACGTGGAGGCCGCGCGGGCCGCGGGGGCCCGCGGTGTCCTGGTCCCCACGACCGACACCCGCCCCGAGGAGACCGCAGCGGCCGACACCACGGCAGCCGACCTGCTCGCCGCGGTTCGCCTCGTCCTCGACCCGGCCCCCGCCGCTGCGCCGGCGGGACAGCCTCGGTGGAATCCCGGTACGGCGACGAGGGAGTGGCGGAGCGGCCCGGCCGGGCCGGCCGGCGAACCGCGCCGTCACCCGGCCGCGCCGGCGGCGGCACCGCGCGGCCACCCCGCCCTGCCGACGGGGGAGCCGCGATGACCCCCATCCGTTCCCGCAGCCGCCTGCCCCGGACCCTCGTCGTCCGTCTCGACAGCGCCGGAGACGTGCTCCTGGCCGGGCCCGCCGTGCGGGCCGTCGCGGCCGGGTCCTCGTACACCGCGCTGCTGTGCGGGCCGCAGGGCGCCGCGGCCGGGCGGATGCTGCCCGGGGCGGACGACGTGCTGACCTACGACGCCCCCTGGGTCGGGCTGGAGCCCCCGCCGGTCACCCGGAGGGCCACCCGGCGGTTGATGGAGACACTCACGGCGGGCCGCTTCGACCGGGCGCTCGTCCTCGTGTCGTACCACCAGAGCGCGCTGCCGATCGCCCTGTTGCTGAGGCTCGCCGGGATCGGCTGGACCGCCGCCGACAGCGAGGACTACCCGGGAGCGCTGCTCGACCTGCGGCACCGCAGACCGCCGCACCGCCACGAGGCCCTGGCCGCCCTCGACCTGGCACGCGCCGCCGGCTACGCCCTTCCGCCCGGCGACGACGGCAGGCTGCGCGTCACACCGCCACCCCGCACCATTCACCTCACCGGCCGCGAACCGTACGTCGTCGTCCACCCCGGCGCCGCCGTCCCCGCCCGGGCCTGGACCCCCGGCCGGGCGGCACGGGCCGTCGCCGCCCTGTCCGCCGAGGGACACCGGGTCGTCGTCACCGGGAGCCGCGCCGAGCGGGAGCTGACCGCGCGGGTCGCCGGGCGGCACGCGCTGGACCTCGGCGGCGCCACCGATCTGCCGCACCTGGCCGGAGTCCTCGCCCGGGCGCGGGCCGTGGTGGCCGGCAACACCGGCCCGGCCCATCTCGCCGCCGCCGTCGGCACACCTGTCGTCAGCCTCTTCGCACCGGTCGTGCCGGCCGAACGATGGGCCCCCTACGGCGTGCCGCACGTCCTGCTCGGCGACCGGCGCGCCGCGTGCGCGGACACCCGGGCCCGGCACTGCCCCCTGCCGGGACACCCCTGCCTGGACGGCATCGGCGACGCCGAGGTGCTCGCCGCCGTGGCGGCCCTCACCGGCGACCCGGCGGACCAGGGAGAACAGACGGAGCGAGGAGCGGCCGTATGAACATCCTGCTGTGGCACGTGCACGGCTCCTGGACGACCGCGTTCGTCCAGGGCCCGCACACCTGCCTCGTCCCCGTCACCCCGGGCCGCGACCCGGACGGCCTGGGACGGGCCCGCACCTTCTCCTGGCCCGCCTCGGTCCGCGAGGTCACCCCCGGGGAACTCCGCGACACGCCCGTCGACCTGGTCCTCCTGCAACGGCCGCACGAACTCGAACTGGCCGAACGCTGGCTCGGCGGACGCCGCCCCGGCCGGGACGTGCCCGCGCTGTACCTGGAGCACAACGCGCCCGACGGCGGCGTACCGGACACCCGGCATCCGTGCGCCGACCGCGCCGATCTGACCATCGTGCACGTCACGCACTTCAACCGGCTGTTCTGGGACTGCGGCAGCACCCGCACCGAGGTCGTCGAACACGGCATCGTCGACCCCGGCCACCGCTACACCGGCCGGCTCGCCCGCGCCGCCGTCGTCGTCAACGAACCCGTGCGACGCGCCCGGTACACCGGCACGGACCTGCTGCCCGCCCTGACCGAGGCGGTACCGCTCGACGTGTTCGGCATGGGCACCGAGGGCCTGGCCGGCCACCTCGCCCTGCCACCCGACCGGTGCCGCACCGCCGACCTGCCGCAGAGCGAGCTGCACACGGCGATGGCCGAACGCCGCATGTACCTGCACCCGGTGCGCTGGACCTCCCTCGGGCTGTCCCTGCTGGAGGCGATGCACCTCGGCCTGCCCGTCCTGGCCCTCGCCACCACCGGGGCCGTCGAGGCCGTCCCGCCCGGCGCGGGCACCCTCTCCACCCGCCCCGACGTCCTGGCCCGCGCCGCCCGCCGCTACCTCCACGAACCCGAGGCCGCGGCCGCGGACGGGGCCAGGGCCCGGCAGGCGGCCCTCGAACGCTACGGGCTCAAGCGCTTCCTCGCCGACTGGGAGCGCCTGATCACGGAGGTGTGCTCATGACCCCGTCCCTCAGCCCCTTCCCCACCGGACCGCTCGGCGGCGACCCCCTCGACCCGGGCGTCCTCGCGATCGCGCTCGTCTCGGAGCACGCCAGTCCGCTCGCCGCGCTCGGCGGGGTCGACGCCGGCGGGCAGAACGTCCACGTCGCCTGCCTCGCCGGCGCCCTCGCCGACCGTGGCCACCGCGTCACCGTCTACACCCGCCGTGACGCACCCGACCTGCCCGGCCGGGTGGAGCTGCGCGAAGGCGTCGAGGTGCACCACGTCCCCGCCGGACCGGCCGAGCCGCTTCCCAAGGACGAGCTGCTGCCGTACATGGGCGAGTTCGGCCGCTACCTGGCACGCGGCTGGCGCACCCGGGCCCCCGACCTCGTGCACTCGCACTACTGGATGTCGGGCCTGGCCGCACTGCGCGCGGCCCGTGCCCACGGGCTGCCCCTGCTGCACACGTACCACGCCCTCGGCACCGTGAAGCGACGGCACCAGCGCCATGCCGACACCAGCCCGCCCGAGCGGATCCCCGGCGAGATCGAGATCGGGCTGGGCTGCGACCGCATCGTCGCCACCTGCCGGGACGAGGCAGCCGAACTGACCCGCATGGGCATCCCCCGGCACAAGATCGGCATCGTGCCGTGCGGCGTCGACCCCGACCGGTTCACCCCCAAGGGCCCGGCCGCGCCGCGCGGCCCGTACCCGCACCGGCTGCTCCAGCTGGGCCGGCTGGTGCCGCGCAAGGGAGCCGCGGTGGCCGTCGCCGCGCTGGCCCGGCTGCCCGGCACCGAACTCGTCGTCGTCGGCGGGCCGCCCGCGGACCGGCTCGACGACGACCCGGAGGTGCGTCGGCTGCGCGGCATCGCCCGGGACGCCGGCGTCGCCGACCGGGTCCGCTTCACCGGCGCCGTGCCCAGCGAGGACGTGCCGCCGCTGCTGCGTTCCGCAGACGTCGTGGTGTGCCCCGCCGACTACGAGCCCTTCGGCATCGTCCCGCTGGAAGCCATGGCGTGCGGCGTGCCCGTCGTGGCCAGCGCGGTCGGCGGGCAGCTCGACACCGTCGCCGACCCGGGCACCGGGCGGCTGGTGCCACCCCGCGACCCGGAGGCCCTGGCCGGCGCCGTCGCCGTCCTGCTCGCCGACCCGGCGGCCCGCGAGGCGTGCGGGGCGGCCGGCCGCCGCCGGGTCCTGAGCCGCTACGGCTGGGGCCGGGTCGCCGCGGCCACCGAGGCCGCCTACTGCGAGGTGCTCGACGCCGAGCCCGCCGCGACGGGCGCCGGCTGAACCGATCCGTCCCCGGCCCGCCGACAACCGCCGGTACCCCGAAGACCGAAGGAGGTGCGGGTCCGCCACCGTCCACCGGGCGGCGGCACGCCCGAACAGCATGAGCGAACACCCTGCACACCCCGCGCTCGATGCCGCCCGCCTGCACTGCCGGTCACTGGAAGAGGCACTCGGCCGGTTCCGCCGGCACGGCCTCGAACGGATCGCGGACTGGGGCGGCCGGCTCGCCGACGTCCTGACCGGCGGCGGCCGGCTCCTCGCCGCGGGCAACGGCGGCAGCGCCGCCCAGGCCCAGCACCTCACCGCCGAACTGGTCGGCCGCTACCGTCAGGAACGCCGCGCCTACTCCGCGCTCGCGCTGCACGCCGAGACGTCCAGCGTGACCGCCATCGGCAACGACTACGGCTTCGACCACGTCTACGCCCGCCAGGTCACCGCCCACGGCCGCCCCGGCGACATCTTGATGCTGCTGTCCACCTCAGGCCGCAGCGCCAACCTCGTCGCCGCCGCCGTGACCGCCCGGCAGGCCGGACTGCACGTGTGGGCGCTCACCGGGCGCGGCCCGAACCCGCTCGCGGAAGCCGCCCACGAAGCCCTGTGCGTCGACGCCGGCAGCACCGCGACCGTCCAGGAGACCCACCTCGTCGCCGTCCACCTGCTCTGCGAGTGCTTCGACACGGCCGTGTCCTCACCGCTCGCACGGCGCACGGTCCTCACCCACGGGAGCACGTCATGACCGGACCGGAACCGCTCGCGGTCGTCGGGGACGTCCTCCTCGACGAGGACATCGAAGGCGTCTCCACCCGGCTCTCCCCGGACGCCCCCGCCCCCGTCGTCGACGTCACCGGCGACCGGCGGCACCCGGGAGGAGCCGGACTGGCCGCCGCCCTCGCCGCCCGCGGCGGCCGGGACGTGGTCCTGGTGACCGCCCTCGGCGACGACGACGCCAGCGAGGCCGTACGGCGTGACCTGCGCGGCCGGGTCCGGCTGCTGGAGCTCCCGCTCAAGGGCACCCTGCCGGTCAAGACCCGCGTGCTCGCGGGCGGCCGGCCCGTCGTACGCATCGACCGGGGCGGCGGCACGCCCGGCGAACCCGACGACGCGGTCCGGGAGGCCCTGGCGAACGCCCGCGCGATCCTGGTCGCCGACTACGGGCGCCACACCGCGGGCGCCCTGCGGCCGCACCTCGAGGCAGCCGCCCGCCGCACACCCCTGGTGTGGGACCCGCACCCCAAGGGCGACCCGCCCGTGCCCGGAGCCCGGCTCGTCACGCCGAACGCGGCGGAGGCGCAAGCTCTCCACCCCGGCTCCGGAGGGACGTCCCTGGGCGCGTACGCCGAACGCGGGACACGGCTCGCGGAGCGCTGGGGCGCCGCGGGAGTCGCCGTCACCCTTGGTGACCGGGGGGTGCTGCTGGCCCGGCCCGGGGCCGGTACGCCGATGCTCGTCCCCGTGCCCTACCGGGCAGCCGGGGACCCGTGCGGCGCGGGCGACTGCTTCGCGGCGACCACGGCGGCGGCCCTCGCCGACGGCCTGCTGCCCGAGGAGGCCCTGCAACGGGCGGTCGCCGAGGCCGCCGCGTTCGTCGCGGCCGGCGGCGCGGGCAACCCCGACCTGTGGCGGACCGAGCCGCCGCCCGGCCCGGAGGACGACGCCGCGACCGACGCGTTCACCCTCGCGGAGAGCGTCCGGGCCCGCGGTGGCACCGTGGTCGCCACCGGCGGCTGCTTCGACCTGGTGCACGCCGGTCACGTCGGCCTGCTGGAGAGCGCGCGGCGGATCGGGGACTGCCTCATCGTGTGCCTGAACTCCGACGCGTCCGTCACCCGCCGCAAGGGCCCGGGCCGCCCGCTCAACCCGGCGGCGGACCGCGCCCGCGTCCTCGCCGCGCTCGGCAGTGTCGACGCCGTCGTGGTGTTCGAGGAGGACACCCCCGAGGCGGTACTGGCCCGGCTGCGGCCGGACGTCTGGGTCAAGGGCGGCGACTACTCAGTCCAGGACCTGCCCGAGGCGGCGACCCTGCGCGCCTGGGGCGGCCAGGCCGTGGTCCTGCCGTACCTCGACGGCCGTTCCACGACCCTGCTGACCCGCCGGGCGGCGAAGGCGGCGACGACGGCCCTGCGGCCGTCGGGGTCCTGAGGCCGCTCAGGCCGCCGTGCTCAGTGCCGACCGCCCCTGAACGTCGCCCTCCTCCGTGCGGACCACCACCGGCGTCGCGGTGCGGCGCCGGCGCAGCAGGTGGCCCGCGCCGATCGCGCCGGCGATGAGCAGTCCGCCGGTGACGAGGGCACCACGGGCGCCGGCCAGTTCCATGAGGAGGCCGAGCGCGGGCGGGCCGCCCAGGCTCCACACCGTGCCGATGCTGCCCCACACGCCCAGCACACGACCCCGCAGATGGGCGGGCGGGTCGGTCTGCAGTACGGCCGTGCCCGCGGTGTCGGAGACGGACTCCACCACGGCCATCGGCAGCACGAGCACGATCAGCACCGCGACCGACGGCGACAGCCCCGCCACCACCTGGAGCAGCGCCCCGGCCGCCGCCAGCGCCCCCACCAGCCGCACCGACGGCCGACGCAGCCGGGCGCCGAGGACCGCACCGAGGATGCCGCCGACGGCGAGCACGGTCGAGACCGTGCCGAACGAACCGGCACCACCGGCGAGCGGCCCGGTGACGAGCACCGCCAGGGTGAGCCCGTAGTTGCGGCCGAACACCGCGCTGATCCCGGTCACCCCGGCGAGCGCCATCAGACGCGGCCGGCGCGCGAAGAAGGCCAGCCCCTCGCGCACGGACATGTCGGAGCCGGTGTCCTTCGGGCCCGGGCCCGCGGCGGCCTCCCGCACCGCTCCGGCGGCAGGCCGCAGGAAGGGAATGACCGAGGCCACGAACAGGAACGACACGCCGTTCGCGAAGTACGCCGCGGACGTGCCGAGGAATCCCACCGCCACACCGGCCATGGCCGCTCCCACGAGCCTGCCCGCCTGGTGCACCAGCGCCCCGACCCCGATGGCCGAGGGCACGTCCTCCGCCGGGACGAGATCGTTGCCCAGCAGCGCGCACGCCGGGTTGTCGACGGTCGCCACGACACCCGTGACGGCGGCCAGCACCATCAGGGAGGTCATGTCGAGCCGGTCCAGCGCCACGAGCACGGCCGTCGTGAAGGCGATCGCGCCGAGCAGCGCCTGGCTCACGGCCGCCGTCAGCTTGCGGGGCCACCGGTCGACGGCCGCGCCGCCGAGGACGCTCATCAGCAGGGCCGGGGCGGCCTGCACGGACATGGACAGCCCCGTCGCGGCGGCCGACCCGGTGATCTGGAGGACCAGCAGGTTCTGCACCGTGAGCTGCATCCACGTACCGGCGTTCGACACGAAGTTCGCGACGGACCACCAGCGCATGCTGCGGTACCGCAGCGACCGCCAGGGCGAGCGCGAGGCGGGCTGGGCAGGAGAGGGTGAGGAAGACACAGATCGGTACTCGCAAGACGAGTCGGAGGACTCACGCGGAGGGGGACGAGGAGAACGAGGAACACCGGCTGCGCTGCGCGGTGGTTCCCCTCGCCGGATACGGCGCCGACCATCGTGGCAGAGCAAACCCCCGAGTCGGTTCCGTACGCACCTCGTCGGCCGCCCGCACACCTGCCAACCACACCCGGCTCACGGGCATTTGAGGCCGCGAGTGTGGTTGATCACAGTTGTCGATCATGAGCCTCGCCCCGGCCGCATCACGTGACGGCGGCCACAGCGGACAGCGAGAAGGGCCCGTCGCCGAGCGACGGGCCCTTCTCTCTGTTCTGTGGTGTGCGGCGGTGGCCGCTCTACTCGGACTTGCCGCGACCGGTCAGCGCGTCGCGCAGCCGGTCGACCATCCCGGTGCCCGGAGCCAGGAGCTTGTTCGCCGGGGGCTTGTCGGGGGCGGCCGGGTGGGGCCGGGTCGGGGCGGTCTTCTTCGCCTTCCGGACCTTCTCGCCCAGCTCGTTCAGCGTGTCCATCGGACAGGCCTGTCGCAGCGCCGGGAAGAGGTTGCCCTCCTCGTCGGCGATGTGCGAGCGGATCTCGCTCATCAGCATGCCCATCAGCCGGTCGAAGTCGGCGTCGCCCGGGTCGCAGCCCTCCAGGTCCTTCATGATCCGCTCGGCCGTGGCGTGGTCCTCGAGCTCCCGGTCGGCGAGGTTGTCCCCGTTGGCCACGTGCTCGCGTACGGCCGGGTAGAGGTAGGCCTCCTCGGCCACCGAGTGCCGTACCAGCTCGATCGTGACCTGGTCCGCGTACCTCTTGCGGTCCGCGTGACCGGACGGCAGTCCCTCGATCTTGCCGAACATCTCCTCGACTTCGCGGTGATCGGTCACCAGCTCGTCGATGACGTTTCCTCCGTGTCCCATGTCCTTCACCTCCAGCCCCCGGGTCCCCCGGGCCCCAGGGGGTTAACGCGCGGTCCGATCGGCCCCCCGCCGATGCGTCAGGCCGGGAGCTTGGCCCGGATACGCCCGGCCGCCGCGGCCGGGCCCGCGGTGCCACGGACGGAGCGCCGCACCAGACTCGCGTCCCGCCGCAGGTCACGGGCGGCGTGGCTGCCGCGCCACAGCACCGAGGGGCGGGCGCCGGTGTCGTCCGCGGCGATCAGCAGCCCGCCCAGCATGGACATGTTCTTGAAGAAGTGGATCCGCTGCTGGGCCCGCTCCGAAGGATCCTCTGCCTCCCAGAAGCGGTGCCCCGCCAGCGTCGTCGGCACCAGCGTGGCCGCGATGGCCAGCGCGGCCGGACGCGGCATGCGCCCGGTGGCCAGCATCAGCCCGGCCACGACCTGCACGGCGCCGCTCAGCCGTACGACCTGCTCGGTGCGGTCCGGCAGGGCCGAGACGCGTTCGGTGACCGGTTGTACGACCGGCTCGGCGGCCGGGGCGACCGCCTCCGGGTCGCGGACGGAGTTCAGGCCGCCCGTGAGGAACATCGAGGCCAGCATGGGACGGCCGAGCACACGCAACAGACTCATGGCCCTCTCCAGGGTGTCGGTGGGTACAGCGCTCGCCGGGTTCCCCACCTGGGGCTGAAGCACTCACGCGGTTCGCGCCGCCCGGTGGCGCGCCCAGGCCTCCGCGCGCAGCTCCTTCGACAGCAGGACGTCCACGGCGGTGCACGCGAGGGCCTCCGTGGCGGCGAGCAGCACCTCGCGGGCCCGGGGAGAGGCGGCGGCCTCGGCGAACTCCGTGGTGTGGTCGGAGCCGTCCTCGTCCATGATCGCGACGAACGGGTGGATGGCGGGCACCCGCGTACTGACGTTCCCGATGTCGGACGACCCCAGGTACACGCCGGGCGCCGGCGGTGACAGCCAGATCCCGGCCCGGGACAGATGCGCGGCGAACCGTTCGGAGAGCGTCTCGCTGTCCCGGAAGTGCTCGTAGCGCACGGTGGCCCGCTCCACCTCGGCGGTCGTGCCCGTGGCCCGCGCCACGCCGTCGGCGCACTCGCGCAGCCGGTCGGTGAGGTCCTCCAGCGCCGGCGTCGTGGCCGCGCGCAGACCGAACAGGCCCTCGGCGTACTCCGGGACGATGTTCGTGGCGATGCCGCCCTGGGTGACGATGCCCTGCACGTGGGAGCCCTCCGGCAGTCGCCGTCCCAGCACGGCCAGCACGTTGAACAGTTCCACCAGCGCCGCGAGCGCGTCGATGCCCTCCGTCGGATTCCCCGTGGGGTGCGCGGCCCGGCCGTGGAAGGCCACCCGGTACTGCACCTGCGCGGTCAGCGGCGCCCGCACCCAGCTGTGGACGCCCGGATGGAACATCAGCGCCGCGTCGACGCCGTCGAACACCCCGGCCTCCACCTCGAGGGCCTTGCCGCCCCCGCCCTCCTCGGCGGGGGTGCCCACCGCCAGCACCGTCCCCGCGGCCGCATCCGGCACGGCGCTCACCGCCAGCGCGGCTCCCAGGCCGGCCGCCGCGATGAGGTTGTGGCCGCACGCGTGGCCGAGGCCGGGCAGGGCGTCGTACTCCAGCAGCAGTGCCACGGCGGGCCGGCCCCGGCCCGAGCGCGCGGTGAACGCCGTCGGCATCCCCGCCACCTCGCGCTCCACAGCGAAACCGGCCCGCTCCAGCTCACCCGTCAGCAGGGCAGCCGCCCGGTGCTCGGCGAAGGCGTACTCGGGCTCGGCGTGCAGCAGCGAGGCCACGCCCCACAACGCGTCGGCCCGCGCCGCCACCTCCTCACGAACGGCCTGGTGTACGTCGTCGAGCGTGCGCTCCACAGGGGCCTCCCCGGCGTCGACCGCGATGAGTCCCCGACCGGGTTTCACCACCCGGTGCGACGACACTCGCGGCGTTCTGGGCGGTGCTGTGTTCCGTGGGGGGCCCTGCCGCGCATCGCCTCCGGCGGCGCTGGTGAGGGCGCAGAACAGCGCCACCGGCCGCGTCCGTCCGGTGCGGGTGTGTCTCCGGGCGGCTCGGCGCCGGAGGCGGGGGCATTCGGCGTGTCTCGGGCCGGTGTGGCTGCCCCTTGGCGGGTATCGCGGTGCCCGACGCCGAGCGCAGGCGACGGGTCGCCGTGTTCTCGGCCGGTGTGGCTGTGCTCCGTGGTGCCGACCGCGTGCGGCCGGTGTGCTGTGCTTCCGGGCGCTCAGCGCCTGGGGCGGCCGCACGGGCCGCGTTCCCGACCCGTGCGGCCGTGCCCTGGGCGGGGCACGGCCCAGGGGCGCGACAGCACCGCGTTTCGACGCGTCCCCGAGTGCAACACGGTCGGTGTACCCCGCCGGGCCACGACAGCGTGGACGCCGCGGCGGCCGGGCGGGCCGGACCTGGGAGGAACCATGGACCACTCGCGCGTGCCGGTCCTGGAGGCGCTGGAGGACTTCCGGCGCCGCGGCGACATCGCCTACGGCCCGCCGGGCCACAAGCAGGGCAGGGGAGTGGACCCCCGGGTGGCCGAGATCGTCGGGCTCGACGTGTTCCGTTCCGACGTGCTCTCCCTCAACGGCCTCGACGACCGCCGCCAGTCGCAGGGCGTCCTCAGCCGGGCCCAGGAGCTCATGGCGGACGCGGTCGGCGCCGAGCAGGCGTTCTTCTCCACGTGCGGCAGCTCCCTCTCCGTGAAGACCGCCATGCTGGCCGTGGCCGGCCCGGGCGAGAAGCTGCTGCTGTCGCGCAACGCCCACAAGTCCGTCATCGCGGCCGTCGTCGTCAACGGCGTCGAGCCGATCTGGGTGCACCCGAAGTTCGACGCCGAACGCCACGTGGCCCACCCGCCCGAGCCCGATGACGTCCGCCGTCGTCTGGAGGAGCACCCGGACGCCAAGGGCATGCTGCTCATCACCCCGACCGACTGGGGCTCCTGCGCGGACATCGGGGGAGTGGCCAGGGTGTGCCACGAGTTCGGCGTGCCCGTCATCGTCGACGAGGCCTGGGGCGCCCACCTGCCGTTCCACCCTGCGCTGCCCGCCTGGGGCATGGATGCCGAGGCCGACCTGGTGGTGACCAGCGTGCACAAGATGGGCGGGGCCGTGGAACAGAGCTCCGTCTTCCACCTCCAGCACGACCGCGTCTCGCCCGAGGCCCTGAAACAGCGGGAGGACCTGCTCGGCACCACCAGTGCCTCCTCCCTCGTGTACGCCACGCTCGACGGCTGGCGCCGCCAGATGGTCGAACAGGGACGCGAGCTCCTGGAAGCGGCCATCCGCCGGGCCGAACGCATCCGGGCGGTGGTCGCCGACCTGCCGGGTCTGCGGCCCATGGGCCGGGAGGTCGTGGAGGAGGGGCTCGCCGCCGACCTCGATCCGCTCAAGCTCGTCATAGACGTACGGAAGCTCGGCATCAGCGGGATGCAGGCCACGGAGTGGCTGCGCACCCACCGCCACGTGGACGTCGGCGGCTCGGACACCTGCCGCATCAGCGCCTCGATCACGTACGCGGACGACGACCGGACCGAGACGGCCCTGGTGGACGCCCTGGCCGCGCTCGTCGAGCGTGCGGACACCATCGAGCGGCGGCCGCCGGTCCACCTGCCCGAGCCCTCGGCGCTGGAACTGGAGCAGGCGATGCTGCCCCGCGAGGCGTTCTTCGCCCCGGTCGAGCACGTGCCCGCCGAACGGGCCGCGGGACGGATCGCCGCGGAGATGATCAGCCCCTACCCGCCGGGCGTGCCGGTGGTGGCACCCGGCGAGGTCATCACCGACGAGGTCCTGGACTACCTGCGCAGCGGTGCCGATCACGGTGTCCTCATCCCCGACGCGGCGGACTCCTCCGTCCGCACCCTGCGGGTGGTGGCACAGGGCTGAACCGGTGGCCCGCAGTGCATGGCATCAAGTGCGACAGCGCTGTTACTCATGCGCGAGATGTTGAATATGTGATGGAAATAAACTCATGGGTAAGTTGGCATGCTTTGTCCACATCGGGTGCACTAGAGGAGAAAGCGTCCACTTCCTCCAAGGAGATGGTGCAATGACTTCCACCGAGAAGTTCACCGAAGAACTGACGGGCATCCAGAGTGCCGACATCGAAGCGGCACTCGACCCGGCAGAAGCCGACGGCATCTACCGCGACAGCCGTGAGTGCGCCGCACTCGCGCTGTTCAAGGGTGGATTCGGTCTCCTCCTCTCGCCGCCCACCCCGCGCCCCAAGAAGGGTTGAGTGGATCGACAGGAGTGACCATGGAGCAGTCAGGCACTTCGTCCCTCTTGCAGGACGCGGTGCGGGAACTCGCTTCCGGTGTGGTCTCCGCTCTTCGGAGCGGAGACCACGCTCGTGCGCCCGGCCCGGCGGTGGCCGACACGGAAGCGGAGGGCCTCACCCTTGCGGCCGTACGTGTGCTGGGAGCCGACGCGTTGCTGCCGAGCACCCTTCTGCACGCCCCACCCCCGCCCGGCGAACTGGCCGTGTTCCGGAAGGCCGTGGAGGCCTACCCGCCCGGTGCCGGCGCCGCCCCCACCGTCAGGTGGAGCCACTGGGCCATGCGACGTACGCTGCGGCGGCTCGACCCGGACCACGCCGACGGCCCGGACGAGGAACCCGACGCCGCTTGGCTCCGGGGAACGACCTGGCAAGTCCTGACGCACCAGCTCGCGGTCCTGGCCGCCCTCGCCCTGCCCGGCGAGGAGTGCGCGGTCGCCCGCGCGGCCGGGCAGCGTCCGGTCGACGTCGCCCGGGGCTTCGTGCGCGCGGTACGCCGCAGGGACTGGCGGCAGGCGGCCGGCGCCGGACGCTGGCTGACCCTTCTGGACGGCGTACCGCGGACGCTGGGACTCGACAACGGCCTGGACTTCGTGGAGCTGATGGGCGGTCAGGACCCGCTCGTGGCCCTGCAGGTGCGGGCGGCGCGGCTGACACGGACGGGAGCGTTCGTGTGAGCAGGTCACGGGGGACGCGGCAGGTGGCCGAGGATGCGCTGGCGTGGGTGTCCGCCCATCGCGAGCAGTTCGCACTGGGCGAGGACGCGCTGGCCCCCGACGGGCAGGTGAACCGCAGCTGGAAACCGCTCGGGGAACTGGCCCAGGTGTGCGCGACCGTGTCCCGGCACACCGCGCCCCCGGATCCGCTCCACGCCTGCGCGGCCGACCTGATGGCCTTCGCGTGGCAGCAGACCGGCCGGGGAGAGCTGTTCGTGCGCCTGCAACGGCTGGAGCCCTTCGCCACCTACCCGTTGGAGGTGTACGCCGCCATGGCCGCGGCGGGCCTGCGGCACCCCGGCTACGAGGCGGCCACCGCCACGGTGGCCCGCACCCGCAGCTGGCGGCTGACCGAGCAGGAGCCCACCCGGCGGCTCGGCGTCCTGAACGCCGAGACCCGCAGCGGCATCCGGGAATCCGACGGCATGCCGCAGGCGCTGCGGCGCACCTGGCTGGCCGGGCTGCCCGAGCCCTGGACCTTCGAGGCGTCCTCGGGCTACTCCCTCACCCACGTGGTCTTCCACCTGACCGACTGGGGACGCGCCGGGCCCGGGAGCCTGCCACCGGACCTGGCCGACTACCTCGCCGACTGGCTGCCGCCCTGGCTCGACACGTGTCTGGACGCCGGGATGTGGGACCTCGGCTGCGAGTTGCTGGCCGTGGCGGCGAGCCTGCCCCTGCTGCCCGACCACGATGTCCTCCAGGACGCCTGGGCGCGGATCGCGGCGGTACAGCACCCCTCAGGCGCGATCCCGGAGCAGGGGAGCGGCGAGGGCCACGACAGCGGCCCGGACTTCCTCTCCCACTACCACCCCACCCTCATGGCCGCCTTCGCGGCGACCCTGACCATCGGGCGGCTCGACGACGGAGCCCGGGCCGGCACGCACCACCGGACGGGCGGACAAGGAGTGCTGGGATGACCGACACCCGCCTGATCCACAACGTCGGAGCCGGCGCGCTGGAATGGCTGTGGGCCCATCGCGACGGATTCGAGCTGGAACCCGACGTCGACCCGGAGGTCGGCTTCCTGGAGCGCTTCAAGCCCATCGGCGAACTCGCCATGATCTGCAAGGTGCTCTTCCGCGAGGGTGTCGCGGGATCGCGTCAGGCGCAGCTGGCCCGGCAACTCCTCGACCACGCCTGGCGCGAGACGCTGGACGGCGGCCGCATGCTGGTGCGGGGGCAGCTCACGGAGCCGCTGTCCCCCATCCCGTTCGAGGTGTACCTGCCCTTCAAGGAACTCGGCTACAGCCAGCCCGAGATCGAGCGGGCGGCAGTCCTGAACCACCGGTTGGACAGCTGGGTGGCGTTCGAGGCGACCCCCACCCGGCGACTCGGTCTGTCCGCGTTCCAGCGCCGGTTCGGTCTCACGCCCAAGCCGCCGGAAGCCGACCTGCGGGACACGACCTGGCTGGCCCGCACCCCCGAGCCCTGGACCGTGGAAGGGCACATCGCCTACGACGTCACGCACAACGTCTTCCACCTGACCGACTGGGGGGAGAGGCCGGACGGCCTGCCGCCCGGCACCGCGGACTACCTCGAGACCTGGCTGCCGGTCTGGATCGACGACTGGCTGGACCTGGAACGCTGGGACCTGCTCGGCGAACTGCTGGTGGTCGACGCCTGCCTGCCCCGCCCCACCCTGGACGAAAGGGCGTGGGAGGGCTTCGCCGCCGCCCAGCAGCCCGACGGGGCCATGCCCGCCCTGCGGACGATGCCCGAGGGCGCCCCCGACGAGGTGTTCGACATCGTCTACCACCCGACCCTGGTCGCGGCCTACGCCTCCGTCCTGGCCACCTCCCGGTCCCTGTCCCTGCTCGCCGAGGCCTCATGACGCCCCGTCGGCAGACGCCTTGGCCCGGCGAACCACCCGACGACACGTGGGCTCCGGCTCCCCATCCCCGGCCGGCGGACGACGTGCCGGCTCGGTGCAATACGACGGCGGAGGAGGACCCGGCGACCTCGCGCGGCACGTCGGGGGGCCGGGCGCCGGGGCCGCATTCGGGGTCGGCGGGCGGCGTGCCGGCTCGGTGGGATACGACGGCGGAGGGGGGTCCGGCTACTTCGCGTGGCACGTCGGGGGGCCGGGCCCCGGGACCGCGTGCCCGGTCGGCGGACGAGTCCCCGCCACTGTGTGACACGGCGACGGATGAGCGTGCGGCGCCTGCGGCCGCGACCGCCGACCGGCGCGTCCGTCGGCCGGCTGCGCCCCCGGACGACGGCCCGCTCGCCGAGCGGCTCGCGGACGCCGTGGCCGCATCCGACGCCCCGGACGTCGTCTTCGCCCTCTCCCGGCACGGCCGCCGCACCGTCCTGAGCGGCGGTACCGCCCCGCCCCCGCCGCTTCCCCGCGAGGACCTCCGCTACGAGACCGGCTCGGCCGCCAAGGCGTTCACCGGTCTGCTGCTGGCCCGGCTGATCCACAGCGGCGAGTTGTCCGGCGGTGAACCGGCCGCCGCCTTGCTGGACGAGGGGCGGCCGGCGGGTGCGAACCCGGTGACGCTCGCCCACCTGATCACGCACACCTCCGGGCTGCCCGCCCTTCCGGCCGGCTTCTACCTCCGGGGCCTGCCCGCCTGGCACACCAACCCCTACGCCCGCTTCCCCGCGGCCCGGGTCGTCGACGCCTTCCTGCGTCACCGGCCCCGCCACCGCCCCGGTACCCGCTGGCGCTACTCCAACTACGGCGTCGCCGTGCTCGGGCACGCACTGGCCGCCGCGACCGGCACACCGTGGGAGGACCTGCTCACCGGCCAGGTCCTGCGCCCGCTCGGCCTGAACGGCACGACTCTGCGGGCGGACGACTCCGGCTTCGACGCCCGCGGGCACGGCAAGGACGGGGAGTCACCCGTACCCCCCTTCGACGCCGGGGGCTTCCAGGCGGCGGGTGCCGTGCGGGCCACCCCGCACGACCTGCTCACCTTCATCGAGGCTCACCTGGACCCGAACGGAGCACCATCGCAGCTGGCCCCCGCCCTGCGCGCGGTGTGCCGCCCCGTGCTCCGCCGGGGCATCGGGCACCGGCACGTCCACACCATCGCCTGGTTCCGTCACCCGACCGACGGCGGACCGATGTATTTCCACAGCGGCGCGACGCTCGGCCAGCAGGCGTTCCTGGGCTTCCGCCCGGACACCGGCACGGCCCTGGCCGCGCTGTGCACCCGCCGCTTCCGCGCCCACGACCCGTTCCTGGCCACCGCGTACGCGCTGCTGGCTCAGGAGGAGTAGCGGGGCCCGACCGGCGCCGGCGGCACGGGGCGTGCCGGCACCGGACAGCCCTGACCCTTCGTCACACCCGCTGCCAGAGGGCCGGAGTGCGAGTGGGCACCCACGCGCCCTGGGCCTGGTGGGTCTGCAGGCACTGGTAGCGCACACCGGCGTGGCTCACCGTGACACCGGCCTCATAGACCCGCCCGGCGGCCCACGCCTGCGTGACCTTGTCCTGCTGTGCCGAGGACTGGGCGGCGGCGGTCTTGAGCGTGAGGCCGAAGTCCCTGAGCAGGGGATTGATCGGCTGGTAGAAGGTGGTGCCCCCGCTCGTGCAGTCGCCCGTGCCGCCGGAGGTCACACCCTGGGCCTGGACGCCCGTGACGAAGGGCCCGCCGGAGTCGCCCGGCTCGGCGCACACCGTCGTCCGGGTCAGCCCGTCCACCCTGCCCTCGGCGTAGCTGACGCTGGTGTCGTGCTGCTCGATCTGGCCGCAGTGCCACCCGGTGGTGGAGCCGGAGCGGCAGACGGCGGCTCCGACGAGCGCCTGGACCGAGCCGGTGATCTGCACCTTCTGCTCGCCCTCGACCCTCACGTTCGGGGTGGCCGTCCACTGGTCGTTGACGGCCACCCACAACATGTCCTTGCCGGGGAACGTGGAAGCCTGGATCGTGCCCTGCTCCGCGTTGTTGAACCCGGTCGTCCGGGCGCCGCTCCGGCCGCAGTGGCCCGCCGAGGCGAAGCCCTGCTGCGCGCCCTTGGTGACGGAGAAGCCGACGGAGCAGCGGGCGGAGCCGTCGATGTAGTAGGCGTCGCCGCCCGTGATGTCCGTGAGAAGGCGCGGCCGGTCGGCCGTCACCTTGACGCCCACGCTCTTGCCGTCGAGGCCCGCGGCCTTGACGAAGGCGGCGGCCGAGGCCTTGTTCGTGGCCTCCACCACGACTCGGTTCGCCGGGATGTCGATGTACCACAGGGGCGTGTCACGCGTGCTGACGCGCCCCGCCGCCGCGTCCAGTTTCCGTTTGGCGGCCCGGAGGTCGCGGAGTGTCCGCTTCACGACGGCCGCCTTGGCGCCCTGGGCCTTGATGACGGGCACATCGGTCGCGTGGGTGGTCGCCACGAACAGCTCCTGCGACGTCGTGCCGCGCAGCCAGGCCCCCGCGAAACGGTTGCCCAGCGCGTTGCGCAGCCGCCCCGCCCGGGTGCCCGCCTCCGCCTCGTTGATCAGTCGCCGGGACGCCTGGGCCGGGGTCAGCCCGAGGTCGCGCTGCAGAGCACGCAGGACCGGAGCCGGTGCGCGGTCGGCGCCGACGGTCTGGGCGGCCGAGGGCAGAGGTTCCGCGGGGGGCGCCGGCTCGGCCGCCACGACCGAGGGGATCCCGGTGGCGACGAGCGCGCCGAGCGCGGTCAGGGCCGCCCGGCGGCCGGTCACGGCATGTCTGTGGACCATTCGGTGTGTCTCCTTCGCTCACGGTGGAACTGACGCAAGGCCATAGGCCTTGCCGGAACGGTCCGGAGTGATGTCCCGGGCCGCCGCGTTTCGCGCTTTGGAGCGGGGATGGGGCGCCAAGTGCAGTAGGTGCGGACGTGACGCGGGTCAGGCGGACTTCAGGCCGGGTGAGCCCACCTCCGTGACGAAGGACGCAGCCGTCGAGACGGCGGCCCCGGGGGTCGTGATGGCCGAGACGGTCCGGAAGTCGGCCTGGGCGTTCTCGCGGCCCAGCGCGACCCGGACGTAGCCGCGCCGGCCGTCGAAGAACTTCATGTGCGGGTTGGCCTTCATGTACGTGTCCCACTCGGTGGGCTTCTGGGCGCCGTTCCCGCCGCTGGCGATGGAGGTGCAGGTGAACTCCGTGCCCACCGTCCTGGACGCCGGGTCGTCGAAGTCGTCCTTGATGTCGAAGGCGTACCCGACGTGGACGTCGCCGGTGAGGACCATCCAGTTGTCGACGCCCGCGGCCTTCGCGCCCGCCATGACGCGGTTGCGGGAGGCGCGGTAGCCGTCCCAGGCGTCCATGGAGACCCGGGCCGGCGCGGTCAGGTCGAACCTGCGCTGGGAGAAGCACACCTGCTGGGGCATCACGTGCCACAGCGCGGTGGAGTTCCGCCAGCCGTCCAGCAGCCAGCGTTCCTGCGCGGCGCCGGTCAGGGTGCGGGCCGGATCGTCGGACTCGGGGCCCGGCGCGTGCGGCCGGTCGGCGTAGGCCTGGTCGGAGCGGTACTGGCGGGTGTCGAGGATGTCGAACTGGGCGAGCGAGCCCCAGGTCAGCCTGCGGTACAACCGGGCGTCGGGCCCCTGCGGAAGCTGCCCGGCACGCAGCGGCTGGTGCTCCCAGTACGCCCGGTAGGCGGCGGCACGCCGCACCAGGAACTGCTCGGGAGGACCGCCCTTCTCGTCGACGGCGCCCGCGTAGTTGTTCTCGGTCTCGTGGTCGTCCCAGGTGACGACGAACGGGTGCCGGGCGTGCGCGGCCTGCAGGTCCGGGTCGCTCTTGTAGAGCGCGTAGCGCAGCCGGTAGTCCGCCAGTGTGGTGGTCTCGCGGTTGAACACGTCGGGCAGCTTGCGGTCGGTGTAGCGGCGGTCCCCGCCGGCCGAGTCCACCGGGTACTCGTACAGGTAGTCGCCGAGGTGGAAGACCATGTCGACGTCCTCCTGCGCCAGATGACGGTGGGCGGTGTAGTAGCCGTCCTGGTAGGCCTGGCAGGCGACGGCGGCCAGGCGCAGGCTGTCCGCGTCGCTGCCCTCGGCCGGCGCCGTCCGGGTGCGGCCGACGGGGCTGATCCAGGTGCCCGCCCGGAACCGGTAGTAGTAGTGGCTGTCCGGCATCATGCCCTTGACGTCGACGTGGACGCTGTGGGCGTACTCGGGGTGGGCCGTGGCGGCCCCCTGGTGCACGACGAGGGCGAACCACTCGTCCAAGGCCACCTCCCACTGGACGACGACCCGCTGCTGGCCCAGGCCGCCGTCCTCCGCGAACGGCTCGGGAGCGAGCCGGGTCCAGATCAGCACCGAGTCGGGCAGCGGGTCCCCGGATGCCACGCCCAGGGTGAACGGGTCGTCCGTGATCCGTGCCGCGTCGAGCTCGGGGGCGGCCGTGGCGCCGCGGGCCGGCCGGTTGGTGGAGAAGGCGAGCAGCGCGGCCGCCGTGGTGACGGTCAGGAAACGGCGGCGGGCGACGTGCGGTGCCGCGGTGCGCAGTACGGCGTCGTGCGGGGAGAAAGCATGCTCGGACGGTGGTCTTTGACGGCCCGTCAGCGCCATCTGGTGTCCTCTCGAACGGCGGAGCAAGCATGCTAAGCAGACAAAATGCCTGAAAAGGGCACGACTTGCGGGGCGTTCACACCAGAGGCGGTACGGGGAGCGGCTCGTGACGTCAGACCGCCGCCGGCGTCGGCCGGCGGCGGTGGGGGACTCGGCTGTCTAGCGGGCGGCGTGTGCGGCGGCGGCCTTGGTGGCCGCATGGTCGCGGACGGGCAGATGGTAGATGTGGAAGGCCCGCCCGATGACCGGCTGGGCGACGTTGCGCACCCGCACACCGCCGCTCGTCATGCCGTGTTCCGTGCCGGCGTGCGCATGCCCGTGCACCGCGAGGTCGGCACCGGCGGTGTCGATCGCCTCGGCCAGCAGATAGCTGCCCAGGAACGGATAGATCTCCAGCGGCTCGCCCGCCAGCGTGTCCGGGACGGGGGAGAAGTGCGTCAGGGCGATCCGCGCGTCACAGCCCTCCTCGCCCAACTGCTCCAGGGACGTCCGCAGGCCGTCGGCGCACCGGCGCGAGTACCTGACGAACTCCTTCATGACCGGCTCGCCGAACTCCCCGGCGCAGCGGCCGACGAAGCCGCCGCCGAACCCCTTGGTTCCGGCCACGCCGATCCGTGCCCCGCCGCTCGTCACGACCGTCCCCTGCCCCTCCAGGACATGGGCGCCGGCGTCCCGGAGGACGGCCGTGACCTCGTCGGGCCGGTCGTCGTGATGGTCGTGGTTGCCCAGCACGGCGACCACCGGCACCCCGAGGTCCTCGATCTCCCGGGCCACCACCCGGGCCTCCTCGGGAGTGCCGTGCCGGGTCAGGTCCCCGGCCAGCAGCAGCAGATCGGCGCACTCGGGCAGGGTCTCGAAGGCGGGACGGAGCAGGCCCTGATCGTCGGGCCCCAGGTGGATGTCTCCGACGGCTGCGATGCGGATCATGCGAGTTCCTCCGCGTGGTCGGGGGAGGACGTCTCGGTGACCACGAGGTCGCTGTGCACCGGGACCCCGGCGAGTTCCTCGTGGACGGTGCGCAGAATCTCCTCGCGGCAGGGCGCCGAGGGCACGGTGCCGGTGAGCAGCACCGTCTGGCCGCGGGCCTCGACCCGGACGCCCAGTTCACCGAGCTCACCGGAGGCGAGGCGGTCCTGGAGGTGGGCGATCCGGTAGTCCAGGTTCTGCGCCGGCTCCCCGCCGCCCGTGTGCTGTGAGCCGTGGGTACTCATGGATGTTCCTTCCGCATCGGATGCGATCAGATGACGTTCAGGCGCTCCAGCAGGAAGAAGAAGGCGGCGGGCATGGGCGCGTCCCCGCACTCGCGCCGCACCCGCTCCCAGTCGACCTTCTCGCGCAGGGCACGCGCGATGGGCAGGGCCGCGCCGAAGTCGCAGTGGTGCTCGGAGAACGCGGCGATCAGGCTCCACAGCAGGTCGGTCGGGGCCAGCACGGGCATGCGCACCGAGTCGACCGAGACCTCCTCCGCCCGCTCCAGCATGTCCGCGCCGACCGGCTGGTGCGCCAGCTCGAAGATGATGTCCACCGGCTGGCCGAAGCACGTGGCCTTGATCAGCCAGTCCTCCGGCGGGCTGTAGACCGTCAGCCCGGCCTCGCGGAGTGTGGCCGCCACCGCGTCCGCGTCCTCGGGGCGGATGGCGAAGTCGACGTCGTGCTGGAGGTTCTTCTCACCGCCGTGGGCGTAGGCGGCCACGCTCCCGGCCAGCGCGAACAGGTGCCCCTTGCGTTTCAGCACGGCACCGACCTGCTTGGCCGCCTCCAGGATCGCCTGGTTGCGGTCCAGGGGCAGCTCCTGCGGCGGCTCGTCGGCCTGCGGGTCCTGTGGTGGCGCGGGCTCGGGCTGGTCCGGGGACAGCCGGAAATCGGGGATTCCCGGTCGCCGGACGAGCGTCGCGTCATCACCGTTCTGCGTCATGACCACTCCATTCGCCGAACCGGGCACCCGCCGTCGCGCGTGCCCGGACCCGTGACGGCCTGCGTGCCTGCTCTGAGTACCCGGAGCCGTCACGCCGACACGGGAGGCCCTCGGCGAGGCGCAGCGTGTTCGTCGCGCAGTGCACCTCTCCGCCGGCCAGGTGCGACCAGGCGAAGGTCCCCACCCCGTGCACGCCTGGGGCGGCCCGGGCGGACCACGCTCCGGTGGCACGCCGTGTCCGCCCTGGTGACGCTGGCATGGCACCGGCACCCCCTCCCCGCACGAAGGAGCACCCGCCATGAAGAAGCCGCCGTACACCCTCCTCACCGCCCTGGCCGCGGTGGCGCTCGCCGCGCCCGCGCACGCCGCGGCCCGCCCGACGGACGTCACCGCGAGCCAGTGCATCGCCGGTGGCGGCGTGATCGTCATCACCGCCGTGGGTGACGGATCCCAGTCGTACACCAAGCGCTGCGTGGGCGGCGTCCACGACGGCGAGACCGTCCTGCGCAACCTCGGCTGAGACCCCGGCCGAACAAGACAAGCGCTCGCTCCCGCAAAGGCGGAATATGGGTCACAGAGCTGGGAAACCGGTTGAAGCCGCTGGACAACGCGCTTGTGGAGGTCGCCATGAACCAGGAGACATCACGTTCCGATCTTCCGCAGCCGTTGCGGGCCGTCGCCTCCGGACTGAGGCATCTGCCGGGTGCGGACCAGGTGGGCAAGGTGGCCGGGGACGCCCTGGACCGGATCGGCGCGGTGTCGCCGCGCGGCCGCCGCATGGCCGTCTACGCCGGTGCCGGAGTGCTCGGCGTGGCCGGAGTGGTGGAGTGGCCGGTGGCGCTGACCGGCGCGGCCGTCGCCTGGTTGACCCAGCCGAAGCCCGGACAGCGACCCGACGGCACGTCGGGGAACGGCGGCACGCAGGTCGCCGGGGCCCGTGAAGGCCGCACCGGTGTCCAGGACAGGCCGGACGACCAGGGCACGTCCTCGTACGGCCCCGGTGACAAGCTGGCCTCGTCCCACTACCGGCACGACCGGCCGGAACACCACGTCCACGAACAGCCCGCGAAGGTGGGCGACACCGCCACGGCCTCGGCGCTGAAGCAGGTCGCCGAGGCCACCGCGCACGGCCCGCACGGCGAGGAGCCGGACCGGGAGCAGGCCCACCGGCACGGACACGACAGCCGGCCCACCGGCTGAGTCGGGACAGCAGGAGATGCTCACACGCTTCGACGTCGCCCCGCTCGTCGGGGCCATGGCCGGGGCGGCGGCAGGCGCCGCCCGCAGCACCGCCCAGGGCGTGACGTCCGTCTACGACACCACGCGGCGCGTGCGCAACGTCGCGCGCAACGCTCTGTCCGGCGGGCAGCACTGGACGGCGGGGCAGCGCGTCCACATCGCCCTGCGGCGGTCCGACGGGGAGATCGGCGGCATCGCCCGCAAGGTCGCCGGGGAACTGCTCGACCACCCGGACGTCATCGCGGCGTACTGGGACGAGGGACTGTCCCGCCTGGTGATCACCGTGGCCGAGGACGCCGTCACCGACCGCGTCAGCGAGCGGGCCACCGCGCTCGCCACCCGCCTCGGCCTGACCGAGGGCGCCGACCCGGAGGCCGAGGAGGCCACCCACCCCGGCGATCCCGGCGAGGTGCGCGCGACCGCGGCGGCGATCCTGCTGGACGCCGCCGGCGCCGCCGGTGCCCTCGCCGGCCGGTCCCTGCGCCTGCCGCCCACCTCACGCATCGTCACCGCCACCGTCACACTGCTGCGGGAGAACCCCCGCTTCCGGGCCCTGCTCCGGAAGCGGTTCGGCACCCACGGCATGGAACTCGTCCTCGCCGCCGCCAACGCCGCCGCACACGGCGTCGGCCAGACCCCGCTGGCGCTCGTGCTCGACGGTGTGCTGCGCGGCACCCAGCTGACCGAGGCGGTGGCCAGGGCCGCGGCCTTCGAGGCACTGCACGACGACATCTGCCACGAACAGCGCACCAGTCTGCCCTACCCCTCGGACACCCGGCCGCCGCTCAAGGTGACGCCCGCCCAGGAGTACGCCTCCCACGCCAGCACCGGCAGCCTCGCCGGCGCCGCCGCCACCCTCCTCGTCACACACTCCGCGAGGGAAGCGGCCGAAGCCGTCCTCGCCGGATCCCCGAAGGCGGCCCGGTACGGACCGGCCGCCTTCGGCGCGACCCTCGGCACCTTCCTCGCCAGGGCCGGGATCCTCGTGCGCAGCGGGGAGCGCCTGCGCCAGCTGGAGATCGCCGACGCCCTCGTCCTGCACGCCGACGCCCTGCGCAGCCGGCGGCAGGACGGACGCGACTCCGACGGGCTGCCCGACGACCCGGTCCACCCCTTCGCGGAGGCCGTCCTCGACGCCGCCCGCCGGGCAGGGCTGCACGTCGTGATCGCCGGCGGCTCCGACCTGAGGGACATCACCCGGCTCGCCGACGAGGTCGCCCCGAGCGCCAAGCCGTTCGGCGACGTCGTACGGGCCCTCCAGGACGACGGGCACGTCGTGGTGACCGTCGCCCGCCTGGCGGAGTCCGGCGACGGGCACGTGGCGGCCGGACTGCCCGCCGGCGACGTGGCCATCGCCCTCACCGACGGCCGCGCGGCCGTCTCCTGGGGCGCCGACGCGCTGGCCCCGGGCGGACTAGCCGACGTCTGGCGGCTGCTGACGGCGATTCCCGCGGCCAGGCGCGTCGGACGCCGCTCGCAGACCCTGGCCCGCGCGGGGGCGGCCCTCTCGGGGCTCCTGGTGGCACGAGGCGGACAGCCCCCGGGCCGCCGGCTGCTGTGGCCCCTCACCCGGCACGCCCCCGTCAACATCGCCGCCGCGAACGCCCTGCTCGCGGGCTGGATCGAAGCCACCCGGGTGGCCCGGGCCACCCCGCCCCCGCCCCGGCTGCACATCCCCTGGCACGCCCTGGAACCCCACGAGGCCCGTGCCCGGCTGGGGCGCACCGACGGCGACGGCGAGCCCACCGGACTCGCCCTCCTCGCCGACCGCTCGCGGCAACACGCCGCTCGCGTCGGCCGCCACCCGGCCATGGCCCCCGTCCGCTGGACATGGCAGGCCGCCGGCGCCGTACGCCGAGAACTCGACGATCCGCTCACTCCCGTCCTCGCCACGGGCGCCGTCGCCTCGGCGCTGCTCGGCTCGCTCGTCGACGCGCTGCTGGTCGTCGGCGCCATGGACCTCAACGCCGTGACCGGCGGACTCCAGCGGCTGCGTGCCGAACAGGCACTGGCCCGGCTGGCCGCCCGGCAGCAGCCCAAGGCCCGCAAGCGGGACGGCCGCAGGGACACCGTCACCGTCGACGCCGCCCGGCTGCGACCCGGCGACGAGATCACCCTCGGCGCCGGCGACGTCGTGCCCGCCGACGCCCGGCTGCTCGACGTCGACGGTCTCGAGGTCGACGAGTCGGCGCTCACCGGCGAGTCCCTGCCGGTCACCAAGGCCGTCGAGGCCACCCCCGGCCTGCCGGTGGCCCAGCGCACCTGCATGGTGTTCGAGGGCACCACCGTCGTGGCCGGACGCGCCACCGCGCTGGTCGTCGACACCGGCGACCAGACCGAGGCCGGCCGGGCCGTCACGCTCGCCGCCCGCACCCCGCCGCCCGCCGGCGTACAGGCGCGGCTCCAGGAACTGACCCGCAAGGCACTGCCGGTGACCTTCACCGGTGGCGCCGCCGTGACCGGGCTGTCCCTGCTGCGCGGCAGCCCCGTACGACGCGCCGTCAGCGGCGGTGTCGCGGTCGCGGTCGCCGCCGTACCGGAGGGACTCCCGCTCGTCGCGACGGTCGCGCAGATGGCCGCCGCCCGCCGGCTGTCCCGGCGCGGCGTCCTGGTCCGCACCCCGCGCACCCTGGAGGCGCTCGGGCGGGTCGACACCGTCTGCTTCGACAAGACCGGCACCCTCACCGAGAACAAACTGCGTCTGGTCCGCGTCGCCACCGCCGACGGCACCGTCCTGCCCGTGGAGTCCGAACAGGCCGTACCGATCCTGCGCCTGGCCGCCCGCGCCTGCCCGCAGGAGGAGACGGGACAGGGCCGCCGCGTCGCCCACGCCACCGACGAGGCCGTCCTCGACGTCGCGCCGCCCGACCAGGGCTGGACACCGACCGGCGAGCTGCCCTTCGAGGCACGGCGGGGCTACGCCGCGGCGGTCGGCCGCGACGGCGACCCGGACTTCGGCGAACTCCTCGTCGTCAAGGGCGCCCCGGAGACGATCCTGCCCGCCTGCCGGGACCTCCCCGACGGCACGACCGACACGGCCCACGAACTGGCGGGACAGGGCCTGCGCGTCCTCGCCGTCGCCCGGCGCCCTTGCCGGGCCGGCGACGCCGACGCCGAACTCGACGCGCCGCTCGCGGACCTGGAGTTCAGCGGGTTCGTGGCCCTCGCCGACGTCCCCCGCGACACCTCGCACGCCCTGCTCGCGTCACTGCGCCGCTCCGGCATCCTGCCCGTCATGCTCACCGGCGACCACCCGGAGACCGCCCGCGCCATCGCCCTGCAACTGGGCTGGCCGGAGGAGACCGAAGTCGTGACCGGCGACGAACTCGTCGCCATGGAACGCCGCGAACGCGTCCGGGTGCTGCGCGGAGCGGGCGTCATCGCCCGGGTCGCACCCGAGCAGAAGCTGCACGTCGTGGAGGCCCTGCAGCAGGCCGGACGGGTCGTGGCGATGGCCGGCGACGGCGCCAACGACGCCGCCGCCATCCGGGCCGCCGACGTCGGAGTCGGCGTCGAGGCCCGCGGCTCCGCCGCCGCGCGCAACGCCGCCGACCTCGTGCTCACCTCCGGCGACCTGTCCGTCCTGGTGGACGCGGTCGCCGAGGGCCGTGCCCTGTGGCGCAGCGTCGCCGACGCGGTGAGCATCCTCATCGGCGGCAACGCCGGCGAGGTCGGCTTCAGTGTCCTGGGCACCCTGCTGGCCGGCGCCTCGCCCCTGTCGACGCGTCAGCTGCTGCTGGTCAACCTGCTCACCGACATGTTCCCGGCCATGGCGGTGGCGGTCACGCCGAGCGACGACCCCTCGACGGCGGAGCACGCCGCGACCGGCCCGATGGGCCTCGACGTACTCGGCACGCCGCTGCTGCGCTCCATCCGGCGCCGGGGCGTCACCACCTGCCTCGGCGCGGTCACGGCGTACCTCATCGGCCGCCTCACCCCCGGCACCGAACGACGGTCCACCACCATGGCCCTGTGCGGTGTGGTCGGCGCCCAGCTCGTGCAGACCCTCTCCGGCCGGCGCCACAGCCCGCTGGTATGGGTCACGGCCCTCGGCTCCGCCGCCGTACTCGCCGCCCTCGTCCAGACGCCCGGCGTCAGCCACTTCTTCGGCTGCACCCCGCTGGGCCCCGTGGGCTGGGCCGGCGTGGCCCTGGCCATCGCCCTCTCGGCCCTGGCCCCGCGCCTGGAACACCTCCCGGCGGTCCACGCCCTCTACGACGCCGCGGCACGACTCGCCCTGCGCCTCAACGACCTGAGCCGGCAGGCCCGGGAACGGCTTCAGAGCGGGACGGCCCGGCCGGCGCCGGCGTAGTGGACGACGTAGTGGACGACAAGGGACGGCCGCCACCACATGTGATGTGGTGGCGGCCGCCCTTTTCCGCCGGATCAGACCTCGCCGCGCCAGGCCCCGGTCTCCGTCCCACGGGCCTCCATGAACTGCTTGAACCGCCGCAGATCACCGGAGACCTGCCGCTTCACGAACCCGAGCTTGTCGCCCACGGTCTCGGCCACGCCGCTGGGGTCGAAGTCCATCTGGAGCATGACCTTGGTCGTGTCGTCCTGGATGCGGTGGAAGGTGACGACACCGGCCTGCCTGGCCTCGCCGTTCACGGTGGTCCAGGCGACGCGCTCGTCGGGGATCTGTTCGGTGATCTCCGCGTCGAACTCCCGCTCCTGGCCGCCGACCTTCGTCACCCAGTGCGTCAGGGTGTCGGTGCGCTGCTCGATGCGCTCCACGCCGTCCATGAACTGGGGGAAGTCCTCGAACTGCGTCCACTGGTTGTACGCGGTGTGCACCGGGACGCGGACCTCGATGGATTCCTCTACCTGTGACAAGGCGGTACCTCCCTTTCTCGTACGGAGAGCGAGGGACGGGTACCAGTTCTCGCGCCGGACACTCATGGTCGTCACGACTTGTAAGGTCGGGGGACGTGGCCACCTTGCTGATCGTCCATCACACGCCCTCGCCCAACTGCCAGGCGATGTTCGAAGCCGTCGTCTCCGGGGCGACGGACCCCGAGATCGAGGATGTCCGGGTCGTCCGCGTGCCCGCGCTGTCCGCCACCGTCTCCGACGTCCTCGCCGCCGACGGCTACCTCCTCGGCACCCCCGCGAACCTCGGCTACATGTCCGGGGCCCTCAAGCACTTCTTCGACCAGGTCTACTACCCCTGCCTCGACGCGACCCGCGGCCGGTCCTTCGGGTACTACGTCCACGGCGGGAACGACGTCACCGGAGCCGTGCGGGGCATCGAGTCGATCACGACGGGCCTCGGCTGGCGCCGAGCCGCCGCGGCCGTGACCGTGACCGGTGAGCCCGGCAAGGACGACATCGGGAAGTGCTGGGAACTGGGTGCGACGGTCGCCGCCGGGCTCATGGGCTGAACGGATCAGGTCTCTTCCATGCGGCGCCGGTCCTGTTCGTCCCACGCACGGGTGTCACGCGGCTGCGTGTACGGCTCGGCCTCGGGTGGATGACCACCGGCGATGGCCCGCTGCCGGACCGTCTCCGCGTCGAACTCCAGGCCCAGCAGGATCGCCAGGTTGGTGATCCACAGCCACACCAGGAAGACGATGACGCCGGCCATCGTGCCGTAGGTCTTGTTGTACGAGGCGAAGTTGGCCACGTAGACCGCGAAGCCGGCCGACGCGACCAGCCAGATCAGCAGGGCCAGCAGACTGCCCGGCGTGATCCAGCGGAACCCCTTCACCTTGGCGTTCGGGGTCGCCCAGTACAGGATCGCGATCATGATCGTGACGAGCACCACGAGGGCGGGCCACTTCGCGATCGACCACACCGTCAGCGCGGTGTCCCCGATCCCGAGCGTGGTTCCGGCCTGCCGGGCCAGCCCGCCCGTGAAGACCACGATCAGCGCGCTGATCACGGCCAGCACCATCAGCACGACCGTCACGGCCACCCGCACCGGCAGCAGCTTCCACACCGGCCGGCCCTCGGGCATGTCGTAGACGGCGTTGGCGGAGCGGATGAACGCCCCCACGTAGCCGGAGGCCGACCACACCGCGAGGACGAGACCGACGATCGCCATCAGCGAGCCGATGCCGGCGTTGCCCTGCAACTGCTCGACGGCCCGGGTGATGATGTCGCGGGCCGGGCCGGGGGCGAACTTCTGGACGTTGTCGAGCACCTTGTCCGTGGTCGACCTGCCGGTGATGCCGAGCAGCGAGACCAGCACCAGCAGCGCCGGGAACAGCGCCAGCACCCCGTAGTACGTGAGCGCGGCGGCCCGGTCGGTCAGCTCGTCGTCCTTGAACTCCCGCAGGCTCCCCTTCAGCACCGCGCCCCACGACTTCCTGGGGAGTTCACTCGGGCTGTCGGGCGCGGCCCGCTCCACTTCGGGCCCCGGACCGGGCTCCTGCTCCGGCCGTGGACCGGGCCGTTCCGCGGCCGGATCGGGAGCCCGGCCGGTGGCGTGGTCCTGAGGCGGAGCCTCGCTCGCGTGATGTTCTTTTCGTCCCGGTATATGCAGCTTCACCATGGGGGCCGGGTAACCCCGAGCCGCGCTGTTAAGCCGCCCTCGGCAAGCTCCGCGAATCGGGTTGAGGGAGCGCTCCCAGCGCGTGCAGGATGCGGCCATGACCAAGCTCCCCGCCATCCGCCCGTACCGCCCCGAGGACCGTCCGGCCCTCGACGACATCTGCGTCCGCACCGCGCACAGCGGCCAGGACAGCCGCCCCCACTACACGGACCCGGGCATCTTCCCGGTCACCTTCGCGGCCCCGTACGTCCATCTGGAGCCGGACCTGGCCTTCGTGCTGGACGACGGGCGGGGACGGGCCGTCGGCTACATCCTCGGCACGGCGGACACCGCGCGCTTCGCCGAGGCGTTCCGCGCCACCTGGCTGCCGCTGGTCGCCGACCGCTACCCGAAGCCGCCGCAGCCGCCGCGCACTGCGGACGAGGCGATGGCGGGACTGCTGCACGACCCCGAGCGGATGGTGCTGCCCGAACTCGCCGCCTACCCCGCGCACCTGCACATCGACCTCCTGCCCGACTGGCAGGGGCGCGGCCACGGCCGCCGCCTGATGCGGACGTTCCTGGCGGCCCTCCAGGGCAGGGGAGTGCCGGCCGTCCACCTGTCCATGGCGACCGCCAACACCCGGGCCAGGACCTTCTACGACCGCATGGGCTTCCACGAGCTCGACGTCCCCGAGCCCGGCTCGGCCACCTACCTCGGCCGCACCACGAAGGAACTCCACCGGCTCTGAGGAACCTTTCGTCGAACGCATCGAATCCGCCAGGGGGCAGCGGAAGCGGCGCAATCGCACGTTGCGCCCCGCCACCCAGCCGCTGACGTTCGGGTGTTTCGCGGCTTCATGAGAGTTCTCCGAAAATTTTCGAGACACGTGAACGGGCCGGTGCTCCGGTACGTATGGGGCGAGGGGATTTTCATGCCCGGTACGCCACAAGCGCAGGAGAGCACCCTTGGGACGCAACACGCGAAGACGCCCTACCGGCCCACGACGCGCGACCTTCGCCGCATTCGCACTGATCCTCGGCGGAGGCGGCCTGATGGCCGCGAACGTCTACGCCTCCGCGACCGACGGCGGTTCGAGCGGTGACTCCGCCCAGACGCGGTCCGGCACGGGGGTCCGGACCGCGGGCTCCACGATCGACTGCCCGGACGTCGGGAGCAAGCTGACGTCCGTTCCCGAGCAGGCCCGGGGGGAGGTCGACAAGGAACTCGCCCTCCTGGACGAGCAGATCGCCAAGGCCTACCAGCGGCTGAGCGAGTCCGCGCAGCAGCTGCGGCAGGACTCCGGCTTCGCCGACAACGCGATCATGGACCCGCTGAAGGACAAGCGGGCCGCGACCCTCGAACGCATCGCGATCGCCATCGACCGGGTGGGGGACCGCCCCGAAGGGCTCGAGGCCCTCGCCGCCTGCACCGTACGGGACTCCGGCAACCAGGCCCCCGCGCCGGGCGGAAGCCAGGGCGGCGACGGCGGCCAGCAGCCCGGCCAGGAGCAGGGGCAGGGCGGCCAGGGCCAGGGCGACGGCCAAGGGCAGGGCGGTCAGGGCGGCAACGGCGGACAGGCGGGCAACGGCCCCGTCGCCGCCGACTTCGCGCCCATCACCAGCGTCCAGCCCAGCGCCGACGGCCCCCGCCAGGGGACGAAAGCCTCCCGGGGCTCCTTCGCCACCGACTGCGGCGTGAACGAGAACGGCCTGTTCAACTCCGACAACATCATCGCCGCCCCCGGCGTCACCAACGGCGCCCACCACTTCCACGACTACGTCGGGAACCAGGCCAACAACGCCTTCGCCAGCGACCAGGATCTCGCGAACGCCGAGACGAGCTGCGTCGACCAGGGCGACAAGTCCTCCTACTACTGGCCCGTGCTGCGCCTCCAGAACGGCTCCCGGGAACAGGACGCCAACTCGCCCGGCGGCGGTATCGAGGGCAACGCCGGCGAGATCATCACGCCGAAGCAGGTCACGCTGACCTTCGTGGGCAACCCGCGTGGCAAGGTCACCGTCATGCCGCGGCTGCTGCGCATCATCACCGGTGATGCCAAGTCGTTCGTCAACGGCCCGGCCAACGCCAACGCCTCCTGGAGCTGTACGGGCTTCGAGGACCGGCAGCTGAAGGACAAGTACCCGCTGTGCCCGCAGGGCAGCGACGTGGTGCGCACGTTCAAGTTCCAGAGCTGCTGGGACGGCCGCAACATCGACAGCGCCAACCACCGAACGCACGTGGCGTTCACGGACGCCGCCGGCAACTGCCCGGCCGGCTTCCGGCCCATTCCGCAGCTGGTCCAGCGCATCGTCTACGACGTCGACGCGCCGAGCCTGGAGGACGGCGGACGTACGACACCGCTGTTCGCGGTCGACTCCTTCCCGGAGCAACTGCACAAGCCGGTCACGGACCACGGCGACTTCATCAACGTCTTCGACGAGGACCTGATGCGGGAGATGGCCGATTGCATCAACGACGGCCGCGAGTGCGGCGCCGGAGTGGGAGCCGAGCCGGGTGACAACCCGGAGGAGGAGCCGCAGGAGCAGCCGACGAAGACTCCCGAGGCCCCGCAGGAGCAGCCCACCCGCACCCCGGACGCCCCGCAGGGCGGCAACGCCGGCGGAAAGCCCGGCGACACGGGTGACGGCGATGGCGGGAAGGGCGACGGCGGCGGGAAGGGCGAGGCCGCCAAGCCGCCGGCGACGAACGAGCCGGCCCCCGAGCCGGAGCAGCCGGAGCAGGGCGGCTCGCCCACTGCCGCGCCGGGCACCGACGAACCGGAGGTGTTCGCGACGCCCACGCCCGAAGGCGGCACGGCGAACGCCGGTGAGCAGGGCGGCTCCAAGGACGACACCGGTGAGGACACGGACGGCCTCGGCCAGTCCCAGGCCGTCGGAACGGCGACCAGCGCCGCCCCCACCCCGTCGCTCCCGTCCCGGACCGAGCCCCAGGCTGTCGGCAGCGGCGGCCTCGCCGACACCGGCGCCCAGCTCTGGCCGGCCGCGGCGGGCGCCGTCCTGGTCATCGCGGGCTTCGTCGTCCTCCGCCGCGTCAGGCGAGGCTGAGAGACTCACGCGGCACGACGACGGGTGAACGGCGGCGGGATCCGGCCCGGGTCCCGCCGCCGTTCCCCGTGCCCGGTCATCCGCCACCCTTCGACGGCCGCCGAACTGCCCACCCTCTAGCGTGATCCCATGAACCTCACCAGGAACGCCGGACGCGGAGCGGTGCGGTGACGCCGGGCGAGATGGCGGCCGTGTTCGCCGCCGGTACGGGCGCGGGCGCCGTCAACGCCGTCGTCGGCTCGGGAACGCTGATCACCTTCCCGGTCCTGCTCGCCACCGGCCTGCCCCCGGTCACCGCCACGGTGTCCAACGGGCTCGGTCTCGTCCCCGGCTCCATCAGCGCGGCCATCGGCTACCGCGAGGAACTCCGCGGGCAGCGACGCCGCGTCCTGCTGCTCGCCATCGGTGCCGCACTGGGCGGCCTCGCGGGCGCCGTCCTCCTGCTGACCCTGCCGGAATCGGCCTTCGAGCGGATCGTGCCGGTCCTCGTGAGCCTCGCCCTCGTCCTGGTCGCCTGCCAGCCGCTGATCTCCCGCAGGGTGCGCCGCCGTCGCCCGGCAGGCGGTCCCACCCGTCGGGACGGCGGCCCGCTGCTGTTCACCGGCCTGACGCTCGCCAGCGTCTACGGCGGCTACTTCTCCGCCGCGCAGGGCATCATCTACGTCTCCCTGATGGGCATGCTGCTCGACGACACCCTCCAGCGGCTCAACGCCGTCAAGAACGTCCTGGCCGCCGTCGTCAACACCGTCGCCGCGGTGCTCTTCCTCTTCTTCGCGGAGTTCGACTGGACGGCCGTCCTGCTCATCGCCGTGGGTTCGGCACTGGGCGGTCTGATCGGGGCCAGGACGGGCCGCCGCTTCAGCCCCGCCGTCCTGCGCACCCTGATCGTGTCGGTCGGCACCGTCGCCCTCGTGCACCTGGTGCTCCACTGACACCCGCCGGCTACGCCCGTCCCCCCTCGGCGTCGATGTGCGGCAGCACCCGCTCCAGCCACCGCGGAGACCACCAGGCGTGCCGCCCCAGCAACGTCATCACGGCCGGCACCATGAGCAGGCGTACGACGGTGGCGTCGACGAGCACGCTGACGGCCAGCCCCAGCCCGAGCATCTTGACCACGATGCTGTCGCTGACGATGAACGCCGCGAACACGCTCACCATGATCAGTGCGGCGCAGGTGATGACCCGGGCTGTGATCTCCAGGGCGTGCGCGACCGAGGCCTTGGCGTCCCCGGTGCGCAGCCACGCCTCGTGGACCCGGGACAGCAGGAAGATCTCGTAGTCCATGCTGAGGCCGAAGATGATGGCGAACATCATCATGGGCACGTAACTCTCGATGGGCACCGTGCCGTTGACGCCGAGGGCGGGACCGCCCCAGCCCCACTGGAACACCGCGACGACCACGCCGTACGAGGCGGTGATCGACAGCACGTTGAGGACGGCCGCCTTCACGGCGACGACCAGCCCCCGGAACACGGTCAGGATGATCACGAACGCCAGGGCCACCACGACGGCGATGATCACCGGCAGCCTGGAGGCGACGATGTCGCGGAAGTCGACCTGCGCCGCCGTCGTGCCGGTGACATAGCCCTTGGCGTCCGTGCCCTGGACGGCGTCCGGCAGCGTGTCGTCGACCAGACGGTTGGTCAGGTCCGTGGTGGTGGCGCTCTGCGGGGACCGGGTCGAGTAGACCGTGCCGATCAGGACGTCCCCGTCCTGCGTGGGTGTCAGGGGAGTGACGACCGAGGCGCCTTCGACCGAGTCGAGCGTTTTCTGGGCCTTCGAGGCCAGGTCGGAGCGCTGGGAGTCCGGTACGTCCGTCTGGTCGATGACGACGGTGAGCGGACCGTTGGACCCGGGCCCGAACGCGTCGGTCATCAGGTCGTAGGCCCGCCGGTCGGTGAAGGACGTCGGGTCGGCGCCGTCACCGATGTGGCCGAGCCGGATGGACAGCACCGGGATCGCCAGGACGACGATCACGGCGAGACCCGCCGCCAGGAACCACAGCGGCCTGCGCTCCACCCGCTGCGCGTACCGGTGCCAGGTGCCCTGCGGTGCGTCACCCGCCTCCGCGTCGGTCTCGGCGACGGGGCGGCGCACCCGGTAGCGGTCGATGTGCCGGCCGAGGAGCCCGAGCAGGGCCGGGACCAGGGTGAGCGCGCCGGCGACGGCCGAGACGACGGTGACGGCGGCGGCGAGCCCGAGCTTGGCGATGAACGAGACCCCGGACGCGGACAGGCCCGCCAGCGCGATGATCACCGTGCAGCCGGAGACCAGGACGGCGTGGCCGCTGGTGGCGGCGGCCTGCCCGGCGGCCCGTACCGGGTCCGCTCCGTCGAGGAGGTTCTGCCGGTGACGGGTGATCAGGAACAGGGCGTAGTCGATCCCGACCCCGAGGCCGATCATCGTGGCCAGGGTCGGTGAGACGGTCGCGAAGGTGAACGCGGCGGCCAGCAGCCCGAGGATCGCGAGACCGCCGACGACGCTGATCAGCGCGGTCAGCAGCGGGACGCCGGCGGCGATCACGCTCCCGAACCCGACCAGCAGCACGACGACGGCCACGCCGAAACCGATCAGCTCGCTCACCCGGTCGTCGGCGGCCGGCCGGGCGAGCTCACCGAGCGGCCCGCCGTACTCCACCTCCGCTCCGGCCGAACGCAACGGCTGTACGGCGTCGTCGACCCCGTGCAGATAGTCGTCACCGAGAGTCGACGGCTGCACGTCGAAGCGGACGGTGATGTAGGCCGTCTTCCCGTCGTCCGACAACGGCCCCACGTTCTGCTGCGACTGACCGGAGGACGAGCCCGAGGCGGAGAGCGGGTTCTGGGCCGACAGGACGTGCGGCAGCTTCTCCAGGTCGGCGACCGTGGTGGACATCTGGGAGCTCAGAGAGGTCAGCGACTGCCCGTCGTCGTGCAGCACGATCTGGCTGCTGTAGCCGCCGGCCTGCGGATCGTGCTTCTCGAGCACGTCCAGACCCTTCTGCGACTGCGCCTGGGGGAGGGTGAAGTTGTCGGAGTACGTGCCTCCGACCGAGCGGCTGACGACCTGGAGCGCCACCAGTGCCACGAGCCAGGCGACGACGACGATCACGAAGTGGCGCGCGCACCACTCGCCCAGCCTCCGCAGAAGACCCGCACGCGCGACCTTCTCGTCCCCTTCACCGGTGCGCGTGTGCGGCATGGACCTGGACTCCTGTGTGGGCCGGGCGTTCGATGCCGTCCATTAGATGCGTGAGAGTTCACTCCGGCATGCCGGACACGGCGTCGCCACGCCCCTCGGGGCGGCCGTTCCCCCGGAAGGTGGCCGCCGGGGGAGTGCGGCGGTCCGCCCGGATCACGGACGGCCTGCCGCTGCCCGGCCGCCTCAGCGCCCCGGACCCCAGGGCGACGCCGAGGCCGACCAGTGCGCTGCCTGCGGCCTGCGCGAGACCGTAGGAGCCCGTGCCGACGAGCGGTGCGGTGCAGGCCGCCGCGACCGGGATGAGGCCGGAGAACAGGGTGGCGCGTTCCGCGCCGATCCGTTGCATGCCCATGTACCAGCACACGAAGCCGACCACCGTGACCACCACCGCCTGCCACAGCAGCGCGGAGGCCTCGACGGCGTCCGGACGCCGCAGCCACCCGGCGCCGTCGGCCGTCAGCCCGACCGCCGCCGACTCCAGCGCGGCGACCGCGCACACCGTGGCGGACAGCAGCCGGGGACCGAGGGGCCGCAGAACGGGTACGGCGAGCACGGCGAACCCGACCTCGCCGGCCAGGGCGCACCCGGAGAAGGCGATGCCCGCGCCGTCGGTGCGCCCCCAGCCCTGGACGGTGAAGGCGCCGACGGCCACGAGCAACGCCCCGTACAGCACCGCCCGTTGGGGCCGACGTCCGTCCAGGAGGGGCACGAGTACGGCGACCACCACCGGCGCACAGCCCACGAACACGCCCGGAACTGCCGGCTCCGCCGTGCGCTCCGCGGCGATGACGGCCAGGTTGAAACCGACCATGCCGACCGCGGCCAGCAGGCCGAGCCGGGCCCATTGACGCGGTGTCAGCGCCCGTAGCCGTACGGCCGCGCCCTTCCCGGCCAGCGGCACGAGCAGCAGACACGCCAGCCCGTAGCGCAGGAACTGGCCGCCCGCGTACGGGTAGTCGCCCAGGACGCTGTTGGCCGTGAAGGACCCTCCGACGAGGACGCAGGCGAGCGCGGCGAGCAGGGCGCCGCGCGTGGTGGTGGCGTTCATACGGGCGACGCTAGGCAGCCGGGCGGCCCGGGAAGGAGTCCACTTCCATGCCTGCTTGGTGGACCAATCCTGCCCGGGGCCGGGGCGCTCAGCCGATGTGGTAGCGGTCGCCGTAGACCTTCCAGTCCAGCGGCGGATCGAGGTCGAGGTTGCGCTTGCGCAGGAAGACACGCTGCGCCGTGTCGACCCTGCTGGTGTCGCTGTGCGCCTCCTCCTGCTTCATGGCCCACACCCGCGCGTCCAGGAAGGCGTCGAGGTATGTCACCTCGTCACCGCCCCACGCCGGCGGGTTCGCCGTGCGCAGCGCCCGCCGGCGGATGCTGCGGAAGCTCAGGGGGTCGCTGCCGTCGCCGTGCATGACGACGGCGTCGTAGTACGCGAACTGGCCCAGCGCCCGCAGCCCGTCCGCCTTGCCCTGCCGGACGGCCGGGCCGAAGTACACCCGGTCGCGCTCGTCGTCCTGGGCCCGCCGGAACCCGGCGTCGCGGGCCGCCCTGCGCCAGTCGCCGGGGAAGCCGGGGTCGAGCCCGTCGTGCGAGTCGGAACCGTCGACCCTGCGCAACGCCGGCAGGTACTTCGCCAGGACGTTGCCGGGTACGCGGTCGGTGTACAGCTCGACGAGGTCGAGCATGTCGCCGGTGCCCGAGCAGAACCCGATGATGCCGGCGGTGTAGCCGCGGCCGTCGCCGATGTCCTCGATGTACGGGTACTGCGCCTTCCAGTCGAGCGAGGAGTTCTCCGCGCTCGACACGAGCTGCATGGCGATCTCCTTCTTCGCCGGGTCGTCGAGCCCCACCGCACGGACGGACGCCGTGGCGTGCGGCGGCCTCAGGAACGGGGTGGCGGCGAGGGTCGCGCCGAACAGCGCCAGAACGGTGCGGCGCGCCGTCGGGGTCGAGGGGTGTCTCACGGGGCCTCCAAGCAGGGTGGGGGGTTGGAAGAGCTGGCCGTGCAGAACTGATAGGAAGGTTTCCTATCATTGGCAGGAGCGCAAGGGGAACAGCCGGGCGGAAAGTTCGTAGGGTCGAACAAGCGCCCCCGCGGGAACCATGAGCCCGGCTCGCGCGTCAACTCTTTGCCCAGGGAGGCCGATCGGTCGTAAGAGAGCGGCCGGAGAGGGGAATCGCCGTGGACGACGCGACGTCGCAGCGGAGCAGCGAGGCGGAGGCCGCAGCACGCCAGGCCCGGTTCGGGACGCTGCCGGAGCCGGTGCGCCTGGAGGACATGGTCGAGGAGCGGGCCGCCAGCACGCCCGACCCGGCGCGCACCGCGTACAACCAGGACGAGTGGCTCGTGCGCTACTGCTTGTGAGACGCCCCGGGCGGAGTGCGGACCGCCGACGGGCACGCCCCGGGCCTCCGCCGCCGGTGTCCGGGCCGCTATGAGCGGCTGCGCGCACCCAGGCCGCGAAGCCACCGCACGACGTCGTCGGCGTCCTGTGCCCGGGCGATGTCGAGCGGGGTCCGGTCGTCGTAGCCGCACCAGTCGATGTCGGCGCCGTGCCGGTGGAGGTACTGCGCGGTGGACAGGTGACCGCCGTGACAGGCGCCCCAGAAGGCGCTGGTGATCTCCTCGGGCGCAGGCCGCTCGTCGGCCTCGACGTAGGCCCGGACCCGGTCCAGCAGCCCGAGCGTGGCGGCGTCCTGGAGAGTGGTGCGGGCACCGTGCTCGACGAGCCGGTGCGCGGCACGCCACTGGCCGAAGGCACGTGCGTCGGCGAGCGGTGTGCCGCCGGCGATCACCGCTCCGGGCGCCTCGATGTCGGCCCCGGCGGCGATGAGCGCGTCCAGCACCGGCACGTCGTTGTTGCTGGCCGCCCAGTGCAGCGGCGTCTCCGCGTGCGCACCGCCGAAGCGGGCGTTGGGGTCGGCCCCGGCGGCGACCAGGGCGGCGATCACCTCCGGACCGCGGGGACAGTGACCCGGCCAGTCGGTCGCGATGTGCAGCAGACTGCGCGTGCCCTTGCCGTCCTCCCCGTGCTCGGTGATGCGGACGGTGGCCAGACCGGGATGCCCGGCGAGCAGCTGCCGGAGCCCGGGCAGATCGCCACCCCGGATCGCTTCGGTGACGGCGACGGCCAGTGGTTCCTGCGATGTCAGCGTCTGCACGGCCGGCCTCCGGGTCACCGTCGAGGGCCTCCGATTCTGCCAGCACCGCACCACCCCCGGCCATGCCCCGCGGCACCCTCCGCCGTTCGCGGCCCGGCTCGATGACGTGCCCTCACGCCTCCCGAGGCGTAGCGTCCGGGTAAGAGCGGGAGGACACCATGCCCGGGAGCGACGAGCCGCCCAGGGGCGCCGGATCACTCGACGACGCCCTGGGGGTGGCCCTGGCCGACACCGTGCGCGGGACCGGCGCCTCGATCGGCGGCCTCTACCTGATCGAGGAGGCGGAGCCGGTGCTGCGCCTGGTGGCGCTGTGCGGTCTGCCGGTCGCGTTCACCGTCACCTGGCAGCGCCTGCCGCTGACCGCACCCGTCCCGGTCGCCGACGCGATCCACGACGACGTCCTGGTCAGCATCGGCAGCCAGGACGAGATGGCCCGCCGCTACCCGCGGACCGCCGCCGTCCTGCCCTACCCGTTCGCCCTGGCCGCGGTCCCGCTGAGCGGCGTACGGCGCTGCTGGGGCGGCATCGTGCTGATGTGGCCCGCCGTGCGTCCACGCAGGATCACGCCCCGCGAACGCGGCGACATCACCGCCGGTGCCCACCGCATGGCCCGCCTCCTGGAGGACGCCTCCGGGCCGCCCACCCTGCCGGACCAGCCGCGCGTCGTCCCCGTCGACGCCGCGCACCACCCCGTGCAGACCGGCCTGGCCGCCGCCGACTACCTCGAACGCCTCCCCGAGGGCGCCCTCGCCCTCGACCTGGAGGGCCGCGTCACCTTCGCCACCGCCACCGCCGCCCGCCTGCTCGGCCGCCGCGCCGACCGGCTGCTGGGCACCCGGCCCTGGCACTCCCTGTCGTGGCTGGACGACCCCGTCCACGAGGACCACTACCGCACCGCGGTCGTCAGCCGCGCCCCCGTGTCCTTCACCGCCCTCCGCCCGCCGGACCGGTGGCTGACCTTCCAGCTGTACCCCGACACCAGCGGCATCAGCGTCCGCGTCGTCCCGGGGCGAGAGCAGCCCGAGGCCCCTCCATCGCCCGCCGCCGCACGGCCACCCGCGGCCGCACCGACGGGACGCCTCTACCAACTCGTGCACCTCGCCGCCGCGCTCACCGAGGCGGTGACCGTGCGCGACCTCGTGTCGCTGATCGCCCACCAGATCCTGCCCGCCTTCGGCGCCCAGGGCCTCGTGCTGTCCGCCGCCGAGGCCGGCCGTCTGAAGATCACCGGCCACCACGGCTACCCGGCCGACGTCCTGGAACGTCTGGACGCCCTGCCGCTGGACACCGACCTCACCCCCGCCGGCCAGGTCCTCGCCAGCGGCGCCCCCGCCTTCTTCGCCGACCCGGCCGAATTGGCCGGCACCTTCCCCAGGGCACCCCAGATCAGCGGCAAACAGGCCTGGGCGTTCCTCCCGCTGATCATCTCCGGCCGGCCGGTGGGCTGCTGCATCCTGTCCTACGACCACCCGCACACCTTCACCGCCGACGAACGTGCCGTCCTCACCTCGCTGTCCGGGCTGATCGCCCAGGCCCTCGACCGCGCCCGCCTCTACGACGCCAAGCAGCGACTCGTCCACGAACTGCAACGCGCCCTGCTGCCCCGGGCCTTGCCGCACCTGCCCGGCCTCGACGTCGCCGCCCGCTACCTGCCCGCCGGCCACGGCATCGAGGTCGGCGGCGACTTCTTCGACGTCCTGCGCCTGGACGACACGACCGCGGCCGCCGTCATCGGCGACGTCGAAGGCCACAGCATCGCCGCCGCCGCCCTCATGGGCCAGGTCCGCACCGCCATCCACGCCCACGCCACCGCCGGTGCCGCACCCGGCCAGGTCCTCGCCCGCACCAACCGGCTGCTGGCCGACCTCGACTCCGAACTGCTCGTCTCCTGCCTCTACGCCCACCTCGACCTGGCACACCACCAGGCGGCCTTCGCCAGTGCGGGCCACGTGCCCCCGCTGCTGCGCCACGCCCCCGCCACCGCCGGCGTCCTCGACGTCGAACCCGGCCCACTGCTGGGCATCGACACCGGCGCCGCCTACCCGGTCACCACCACGCCCCTGCTTCCCGGCACCACCCTCGCCCTGTACACCGACGGCCTGGTCGAGCTCCCCGGCACCGACACGACCCGGACCACCTCCGGCCTGGCCGGGCACCTGGACGCCGGCGACGGCCACGACCTGGAAGGGCTCATCGACAGGCTCGTCCACCACACGACGCCCACCGGACAGCACGCCGACGACATCACGGTGCTCCTGCTGCGCGCCGCCCACCCCGACGGCGGCCCGGTGTGAGGCCGCCGTACCGCTCCGGTCAGGCCTGGCCGGGAGTGTCGACGCGGACGTGCCGGGCGACGTCGCGCAGCTTGATGTTGTGGTTCTGGGAAATGCGCCGCAGCACGTCGAAGGCCTCGTCCTCGCTCATCCGGTGGCGTTCCATGAGGATCCCCATGGCCTCCCCGATGGCATGCCGGGTCTCCAGGGCGTGCTCGAGCTGGTCGACGGTGCGGGCGGTCTCCAGCGCGACGGCGGCATGGGAGGCGAGCAGCCAGCCCGCGGCCTCGATGTCCTTGCCGAAGGCCCCCGGCCGGCGCGAGTACAGGTTGAGCGCGCCGAAGTCGTCCTCGGCGGTGTAGAGCAGCACACCGGTCATGCTGCCGATACCGAGGTCGCGGGCCGCCTGGGAGAACCGTGGCCAGGACGGCTGCGGTTGCGTCATGTCGGCGATGCGGAACAGCCGCTCACCGTCCACGCGCCGGGCCGCGTCGAAACACGGCCCCTCGCCCAGCTCGCCCTGCAACCGGTCGGACTCCTCGACCATGTCGCCGCAGACGGAGAGCGTCACGGCCCGGCCCTTGGACACCGCCAGGATCCCGGCCGCGTCACAGCCCTCGACCAGCTTCACAGCGGCTGCCGCGATCTCGTCCAGCGTCGCCTGCACCGAATCCTGCGCCACCAGATCACGGGCGAGCATCGCCATCTGCTCGGCGTACCGCTGCCACTCCACTGCCACCACCGCCTCGCTCACCCGTCCAGCCCACCGTACCCCCCAACGCGCCGTCGACGCCGGTCGCGCGAGATGCGGGACTCCCGAGAGACCAGGGTCCTCGCGCGCACCGGCAGCCCGGTCGCTCAGCGGTACGCCGTCAGCAGCAGCGCCACGTCGTCGGGCCGCTCCCGGGCGCGGCGGGCCGTCCGCACCAGCCGGTCGGCGAGATGGTCCACCGAGTCCGCGGGGGTGTCGGCGAGGCAGCGGCGGACCTCTTCGATGCCCGTCTCGATGTCGCTGCCGGGCTGCTCCACGAGCCCGTCGGTGTACAGGGCGAGGACGCTGCCGGGTGCCAGCGTGAGCTCCGTGACGGGATAGACAGCGTCGGGCTGCACGCCCAGCATGACGCCGCCCATGAGATCCAGCGTCTCCGCGTGCCCGTCGGGGTGGCGCAGCAGCGGCGGGGGGTGCCCGGCCCGCACGGCGAACGCGCGCCCCGTACGCGGGTGCAGCTCGATGTAGCAGCAGGTGGCGAAGACGTCCGCGTCCAGCTCGGCCAGGTGCCGGTTGGTGTGCGTGATGACCTCCTGCGGCGGCCGCTCGCTCGCGGCGAAGGCGTGCACGGCACTGCGCAGCTGCCCCATCACCGCGGCGGCGCCGACACTGTGCCCCTCGACGTCCCCGATGACCAGGGCCACCCCGCGTCCCGTGGTGATCACGTCGTACCAGTCACCGCCGATGGCCATGCCCTGGGTACCGGGCAGATAGCGGCCGGTGGTGCGCAGCCCCGCGACGGCGGGCAGCCGGTGCGGCAGCAGCCCCTCCTGAAGACCGCGGGCGACGGCGGACTCGGCGTCGTACAGCCGCGCCCGTTCCAGTGCCTGCGCGGCCAGGCCGCTCAGCGCGATGAGCGCGGAACGCTCGTCGGCGGTGAAGCGGTGCGGGGCGTCCCAGCCGAGGATGCACGAGCCGACGGGGTGCCCGGAGGCGATCAGCGGCAGGAACGACCAGGCGTTCATGCGGTCGAGGGTGATGCCGGGGTAGGCGACGGAGAGGTCCTCGGGCGACTCGAAGAAGAGCGGCAGCCGCGTGGTCAGCGCGTGCACGCCGGGCAGCTGCGCGTCGAGGGTGACACCCTCGAACGGGGCGAGGAAGCCCTCCGGATAGCCCGACTCCCACAACAGGTACATCCGGCCGTCGCGGACCGTGTACAGGGCGAGCTCCCGGACGCCGAACGCGGGCAGCAGCTGCTCGGACACGGCCCGGCACACGTCCTCGACGGTGACCGCCTGGGTGAGCACGCTCGCCATCTGCACCACGTGGTAGAGAGCCCCGGCACGCGCCGCGGCGACCGGCCCGGGCGGCGGCGCCACGGCCCCCGGTACGGGACCGGTGGTGGATTCGGCCTCGCGCGCCGCCTCCGCCTCGGTGGGCGGTCCGGCCGGACGGACCCGGCCCGTCAGCCCGTGCACGTCCGGGTACAGCACGAAGCTCAGCCAGTTCCCCGCGGGATGCCGCACGAGGAACGACACCTGCTCCTGCGACAGCATCGCCGCCCGGTAGCGGTCCTCGTAGGCGGGATCCCGGAGCCAGGTGATCACCTCCCAGGGGTAGCGGCCCAGGAGCGCCTCCCGGCCGCCGCCCAGCATTTCCTCGCAGCGGCGGTTGGCGTACGTCACGCGGCCGTCCTGGTCCAGGGAGAAGAGGCCGTCGGGGAGCCGCTCGGCGGCCTCGGCCGCCGTGAGCCCGCTGACCGCGTCGACGAGGGCCCCCACCATGATCCGGGCGGCACCGGTGCCGTCGCGCACGAGACGCCCCCACAGTTCGACGGGCCGGTAGCCGACCTCCGTGTCGCCCCGGGAGTCGTCCCGCACCCGGAAGCGCCGGGATCTGACCCGGCCGAGGGTGAGCGCGTCACGGCGGCTCGCCCGCAGCTCGTGCAGGTCGTCGGGGCTGACCCGGGCCTCGATGTCCGCCATCGTGCCCCCGAACTCCGTCCGGCTGATGCCGAGGAGAGCGAGGGCCTCGTCGTCCGCCGTGCACCGGTCGCTGTCCAGGTCCCAGTCGATGAGCCCGACCCGTACGGGATGCACGGCGGGCGTGGGCAGCCGCACGCCGACCGGTTCGCCGTCGTACTCGACCCGGTGGGCGGCGGAGCCCGTACCCGGCCGGCCGGCGGCGAGGCGGGTGAGTCGCTCCTCCATGGCCTGCCCGGCGGGGCGCAACGCCCGCTCCACCGCCTCCGCGTCCATCGGCGACCGCGCGGTCGAACGCAGCACGACCAGGACACCCACGGCCTCGTCACCGGCCCGCACCGGCTGGTAGGCCGAGCCGAAGGAGTACGGCAGACCGGCGGTGAAGTGCGGGAAGCGCACCATGGTGGCGCGCTCGTCCGGCAGCCAGAGGGTCTCGCTCCGCCGGTAGGCCTCCGCCATGGGCAGCGCACCGCCCACCGGCACCCGCCACCAGGACCTGAGCAGCGACCGGGGCACCCCGGTCACCATCGAGAGCACGAGCGAACGCCGGTCGCGGGAGCGCAGGTAGACCAGTCCGCCGTAGCCCCCGAGGTCCCGTACGGCCTCGATCAGCGGAGCGGTCAGGGCATCCTCGATCCAGCCGGTGTCCCCGGCCCGGACCCGGCCGTCACCACCGCCCCGGCCCGGGCCTTCGGGTGACCGCGGCCCGTCCGGTACGGCGGTTGCCTCATCCATCTCGCGTCCTCCCGGTACGGACGCACCGGACCCCATCGCTCCCCACCAGGATGTGCCATGGTCGGCGGTCCGGCGCGGTGGGTGCAACCTTTCGGTCCGGCCGGCCGTCTCACCCCATACCAGCAACATGCGAGCCTCGGGGGCGGTAATGGTACGAATCAGAACAGCATGCGCGACACTCGCGCTCGTGGGTGCCACGGTGGGCGTGGCAGCCGTCCCGGCCGGTGCCGCACCGGCCGCCACCCGGGCCGCCGCCCAGGCCACGGCCTGCCCGACCGGCTGGGGGAGCCTGCCCAAGACGGACACCAGTGGCACGCTCTCGCCGGTGAGGGACATCCGGACCGGCCGTCACGACTGCTTCGACCGGATGGTCATCGACCTGCCCGGCGCGGGCAGCGACGTCGGCTACTCGGTCCGCTACGTCGACGAGCTCCACCAGGACGGCTCGGGCCGGCTCATCCCCGTGGCCGGCGGAGCCGTCCTCGAGGTGCGGGTGGCCGCGCCCGCCTACGACCCGGAGACCGGCGCCGCCACGTATCCCGGCCGGGTGGCGCGCCCGCTGCCGGGCGTGGACCTCACCGGCTACCGCACCTTCCGGGACACCCGGTTCGCCGGCAGCTTCGAGGGCGAGACCCAGATCGGGCTCGGCGTCCGCGCCCGGCTGCCCTTCCGGGTGCTGCAGCTGGACGGCCGCGTCATCGTGGACGTCGCCCACAGCTGGACCGGCACCAGCTGACCGTGGTGCGCCCGGTTCCCCCGGAGCCGGGCGCCCGGCCGGGCCGGCCTCAGCGACCGCGCAGCCGCCCCACTCCCTCCAGCGTCCGCGCGGCCGCACCGGCCAGGCGGGGCCGGTTGCGGACGAAGCGACGGGCGGCCCGCGCGGGCTCCCGGCCCACCCAGTGGGCGGCACCGCCCGGCACCGGCCGTACCACCACCCCCTCGTACACCCGTAGGTCACGGGTCTTGAGCGACTCCTTGTAGCGGGCCGGACCGCTCCCCAGGTCGACCGTCTCGACGCCGTCGGCCGCCGCGGCCTCCAGCATCCTCAGCTGGAGCACGAGGCCTGGGGAGTACTTGGCGTAGGCGCGGTCGTACGCCGGGAACCACCAGGACAGCACCGTGCGCGAGCGCAGACCGAAGTGCGCGGCCACGGGCCGGTCCGCCGCGTACAGCACGGACAGCACGCCCCGGCACTCCGGGTCCTCGCTCTCCCCGAGCAGCCCCACCAGCCGGGTGATCCACTCCTGCGCGAACCGGTCACGCCGGCCGGTGCGCCGGTACTGCGCCGACTTCCACCCCATCAGCGCCCGCAAGGCGTCCGGGTCCCGCGCGTCGTACGCGAACCGCACCTCGCCGATCTGCCGGGCCAGCCTGCGCTCCTTGGCCAGGGTCTGTCTGAGGAAGCCCGGCGACTTCGCGCGCAGCCGCTCCGTGTACCGCTCGAACCCCTCTCCGATGTCGACGACCGGGGACGCGAGTTCCTCGACCGCGTGCGGCGCGAACACCCCCTGGCCGGCCTCGAGGTTGTCGAACTCCCAGGAGGCAAGCGCGCAGGCTCTCAGTAGCCTGCGGGCGTCGAGCCGGATCCCGGGGCGCAGCACGGCTCCCTGACTGTCGGACACGCCGAGCCCGATGGCCCTGCCCTGCCCCAAGGGGCCCCGCTCGTACGGGAAGAATCCGACCGGGTAGCCGTCGTCCTGCAACACCGCCACCCTGGCCGCCGGCCTGACCTGCCCCACCGCCGCGGTGAACGCCGGGTCGAGAAAGGGATTCGCCGGGGCACCGGACTCCGTCCGTATCTCGCGCCACATCTTCTGGTCGGTCGGGCTCAGTTCGTCCGGTTTGAGAATCAGAACACGCTTTCCGGGCAACTCCGCCTCCTGTGTCATCGCATGGGGACACACGAAGGCCTGCACATCAACCGCGTACCGGCACCAGGCAGTACTCGGGCCGCACGGCGCAGGCCCTTGTCGGTACCGCCGTCACTCAGCAGCGAAACGTCTGTAGCTCGACGGCGTTCGGGGCGGACGCGACCGCCCCGGGACGCCGGCCCGTTGCCGCCGCTCGGACGTCCGTACCACCCCGGTCCACCAGGGACGCGCCGGTCACCACGGCGCCCGGCCGGCCCGCTCCCGCCGCCCTCTGAGTCCGTGCCGCCGGCTGCCGGACCGACGGCTCCTCCTCGCAAGGACAGGGCTCCCCGGCCCCTTCGCCCCCGGCGCTTTCGGATGCGGCGCCCGAAACCGCCCCCGGCTCCACCGCGTCCACCGCCACCGTGACCGCTGCCTCAGCCGTGCGCCCGCCCTGCGCGAGCCCCGGGACGACGAGATGCAGCAACAGCAGGCATGCCACGAGGCCCACCGCCGTTGCCCATCGTCGCCGCACCATCAGACCCCTGACCTGCGTCTCGGCGGGGGAGGACGGAGCCATTCGCCCCCAAGGGGCCCGCGCCGGACCAGACCCCCGACACGGCCGGCTGCGCCTTCCAGTAGGCCGAGCACATCCCGCCCCGTCAAGCCCTTGTGAGCCGATTCGCCCCGCTCGGCCAATTGCTGCCGAATTCCAACGGAAAGCGCTGTCGGTGATCGCCCGCTCTCCTGCGCCGCCGGATCAGCCGCCGCCCGGCACGCTCAGCACCTCGCCCGCCTTCGGCGCCCGGATGTCGAGCGGTTCGTCGAAGTCGCCGAAGGAGGTGGTGGTGTGCTGCGCGGCGCTCTTGTAGACCGTCCTGAGCAGGTACGGCTTGCCTTCGGTCGCGACGTAGAAGGTGTACGTCCCCGCCTTGTCCGCCTTGTCGGTCACGATCAGCTCGACGGCCTTCGTGCCCTCGACGCGGGTGGAGCCGCCTTTCCGTGCCGTGCCGAAGGAGTCGAAGGGCCGTTCGCAGGAGGCGAGACCGTCGCGGCCCCTGCCGGCCGGGTCCACCGGCGTCCTCACCCACAGCTTCTGCTCGCCGGTGAGGCCCGGATAGTTCTTCCACTTCTGCAAGTACGCCCGGTTCGGCCGGACGTAGTCGGTCTCGCCGAGGCGGATCTGCTCCAGAGTGCCGCCGCCGGACCACGTCGTCCTGGATCTGCACCGGCTGTCGAGGTCGGTCACGAGGCGGTTGGTGACCGAACCGCCGCTCGTCGTGCGGTTGGTGATGTCCACGGTGACCGACTTCAGCTTCCGCATCGTCGCGTTGGCCTCGTCGAGGATGTCGCCGGCGGACTTCTCCTCGCCGGTACCGCCGGCCCCGCACCCGGTCAGTGCGGCACCCGCCAGCAGGCATGCGAGCGCGGTCGTCGTCACGGTAGCCATGGCCCGCACGGAGCCCCCCTGTTGTTCGTGCCGCCCGGTGATCGGCAACGGAGCCTACCCGCCCCCGTGTTCAGGCCGCGTCGCCGACCTCGCGGACCAACTCGATCGCCCTGCCGAGGGTGTCGAGCCGGTCCTCCAGATTCTCCCCGGCCGGGTAGAGACGGACCGTGTCCACTCCGGCGTCCCGCCAGACGCGCAGCCGCCGCCGCACCATCTCCTCCGTGCCGATCAGCGTGGTGGCCAGCACCATCTCGTCGGTGACCCGACCGGCCGCACCGTCCCGGTCGCCCGCCTGCCAGCGCTCCCGCACCTCCGCCGCGACCTCGGCCCAGCCCTGCCGGCTGTAGGCCCGGTTGTAGTAGTTGGCCGACGCGGAGCCCATGCCGCCCAGGCTGAAGGCGAGTTCCTTCTTCCGGCCCGCGACCATGGCGCCCAGTGCCTCCTCGTCCGGGGCGAACGCGACCTCGGCGCCCTGGCAGACGTCGAAGCCGGCGCGGTCGCGTCCGGCGGCGGCCAGCCCCTCGTCCAGCGGGGCGAAGTAGGCGTCCGACGCGCCCTCCGGTACGAAACTGGTGCCGAGCCAGCCGTCCGCGACCTGGCCGGTCAGCCGCAGCATGGCGGGCGACAGCGCGGCCAGGTAGACGGGCACGGCGTGCTCGGCGCGCATGGACAGGCGCATCGGCACCGCCTCCCCGCCGGGCAGCGGAATCCTGAACTCGGAGCCCGAGTAGGAGATCCTGCCGCCCGCGAACACCTGCCGCACGATCTCCACCGTCTCGCGCATGCGCACCAGGGGACGGGCGAACGGCACCCCGTGCAGGCCCTCCATCACCTGCGGACCGGACGGGCCGAGGCCGAGCACGAAGCGGCCGCCGGACAGGTTGGACAGGGTGATCGCCGTCTGGGCGAGAGCCACCGGCGTGCGCGTCCCGACCTGCATGACCGCGGAACCGAGCAGCATCCGTTCCGTCCGGGCCGCGTAGAAGCCCAGGGCGGACGGGGCGTCGGAACCCCACGCCTCGGCCACCCAGCAGATGTCGAGCCCGAGCTTCTCGGCCTCGACGACGAAGTCGGCCTGCCGGGACCAGGGGCCGAGGCCCGCCGCTTCGACGGTCGTCGCCGTCCGCATCACGCCTCGGCCCACTGCCGGACGCGCTCCAGCGTGGCGGTCATGCCGCGCTCGAACTCCCGCAACCTCACGAACACGATCTTCTGCTCCTTCTCCGGCATGGCGTCGATCGCGAGGGAGAGCCCGGAGCGGCCGGGCCCCATCCGCATCCACTGCGACAGCTCGGTCCCGCCGTTCTCGGGCGCGAGGCCGAACCGCCAGACGGCGCTGGGCTCCTCCGGATCACCGACCGCCCAGGAGAACACCCGGCCGGGCTCGCACGCGACGACCGTGGAGGTCGTCTCCCACTCGCCGTACGCCTCATGCCTGTTCCGCCCGACGAACCTGGCCCCGACCGCCGGACCGGTGGCCCCGTCGATCCATCGCACCGACTGGAGCTCCTCGCTCGTCTCGGGCATCCGCGTCACGTCCGACACCAGCGCCCACACCGGCCCCGGCGGGGCGGCGATCCACGTCGTCACCTCGACCGTCGGTCCGTCCGCGTACCGCGCGCCCGTCCACTCCATCGCGTGCCGGCCTCCTCGTCGACAGGAACTGTGGCAGCAGAGTTGCGTAATAAGACTCACCAGGTCAAGAGGGGGAGCGGATCCCGTGCCGACCGCGGCGGCGTGGGAGGTCGCCGATGTGCCCCGGTGCGCGGACCCGCGCTCGGGGGGCCGCGTACGCTACCGATGGCTCCGCCCCGGAAGATCGTCACGTCTGACGTGCCCCACGGCGGGGGAGCCATCAGGGATGGCAGTGGCCGTGCCGATCCGTCGGCGGGCACCATGTTTCACGGCCGGGCGCGGTCCGGAAGGCCCGCCCGCGCCCTCGAGCGGAGGAACCACATGGGATCGGCGATGAGCGAGCGGTACCACCGCCGGCAGAGATGGGCGGCCCGGGGAGCCCTTGCCGCGGTCGCGCTGGCGGCGCTGCTGCCCCTCGTGTCCGGCGGTCTGAAGGGACTGCTGCTGCTCGCGGCCGGCCTCGCGGGACTCGCCCTGACCGCGGCCGCGCTCTGGTGGGTCCTGTCCCGCCGGGGACCGGCCCGCACGGGGGCGGCCGCCCTGGCCGTCGTCACCCCCGTCGCCGTCATCACCCTCTTCGCGACCGCCAATCTGCTCTGGGTGGTCTTCGCGTCCCTGCTGCTGTGGTGCGTCGCGGTCTGGAGCGGACGCTACGCCCTGCGCAGCACGGGCCTGCGGCCAGTGCGGGTCAAGGAGTACCGCACGCCACCGCCGAAGCGCCCCTTCCTCCTGCTCAACCCCCGCTCCGGCGGCGGCAAGGTCGAGAGGTTCGGCCTCAGGGAGAAGGCCGAGGCGCTGGGCGCCCAGGTCGTCCTCCTCGACGCGGACCAGCACCAGGACGTCACCGCCCTGGCCAGGGCCGCCGTGGCGGACGGAGCCGATCTGCTCGGAGTCGCGGGCGGTGACGGCACGCAGGCCCTGGTCGCCGCCGTCGCGGCGGAACACGGCCTGCCGTTCCTCGTCATCTCGGCCGGCACGCGCAACCACTTCGCCATGGATCTGGGCCTGGACCGCGACGATCCGTCCACGTGCCTCGACGCCCTCACCGACGGGGTCGAACTCCGCGTCGACCTGGGCTTCGCCGGCGGTCGCCCCTTCGTCAACAACGCGTCGTTCGGTGTGTACGGGGCCGTCGTCCAGAGCCCTGGCTACCGCGAGGACAAGGTGGGCGCGGCCCTGGACCGGCTGCCCGAGCTACTGACCCGGCAGAGCGGCCCGCGGCTGACGGCCGGCGCCGACGGCACCACCATCGCCGACCCGCAGGCCGTGCTGGTGAGCAACAACCCGTACCGCATGGACGATCCGTTCGGCTTCGGCCGGCGCGAGCGGCTCGACTCAGGGAAGCTGGGCGTGCTCGCCGTCCGTGTCGACAGCGCCGTGGAAGCGGCCGAACTCCTGCTGGCCCCGCGCCCGGAGGGGCTCACGGTGCTCACCGCCCAGCACGTCGTCGTCGAGGCCGACGCCTCGCACCTGGAGGTCGGCCTCGACGGCGAGGCGCTCACCCTGCCCGCCCCCGTCCACTGCCGCATCGCCCGCCGGGCCCTGCGCGTCCGGGTGCCCCGCGACCGTCCCGGGGTCCCCGAGGCACCACCGCGCCTGGACTGGCGCCGGCTCCGCAAGCTGGCGGCGGCGGTCGGCCGTACCGCCGCGCCCTCGCGCTCCCTGCGCACCTGAGTACGGGCCCGCCCCCCCGGGGGGGCCTCACCGACCCCTGCCGTCACGCCGTACGGTTCATCCGCCGTTGCGGCACAACGCGTTCGCGACCAGCCGCATGCCCGCCCGGTGCTGCCGCAGCGTGTCCTCGACGGAGGTGGCCCACCCGGTGGACATCGAGGCGGTGACGGCGACCCGGCCGTCGTCGCTCACCGCGTTCCGACTCATGTAGCCGACCTCGTCCCCGCCGTGGCCCCAGGACCAGCCGCCGCACGGCAGTCTGTTCTTCATCAGCCCGAGCCCGTACCGCGCGCCGGGGTACGGCACCTGGAACTCGTCGTTCAACGGGACTGTACGCTTCATCTCCTTGAGCTGCGCGGGCTTCAGGACCTTGCCGCCGAGGAGGTCGCGGAAGAAGCGGTTCAGGTCGGCCGTGGTGCCGATGAGGCCGCCGGACGCGTTGGGGTCCTCGTACAGGGTCACGTCCACGAGCTTCGGCTTCGTGCTGAACCGCTGGTAGCCGCGCGCGTGCGGCTTCCGTACGGCGGGTGACTCGCCCGGGTAGTACGTGTGCCGCAGCCCGAGCGGCTTCAGCAGCCGGTCCCGTACCTGGTCGTGCCAGGTGTGCCCGGTGGCTTTCTCGATGACCATGCCGAGCAGGACGTAGCCGACGTTCGAGTAGCCCCAGCCCTTGCCGGGCCGGAAGTCCGGGTGGTGCCGCATCGCCCGTTCGACCAGTTGCTCGGGGGTGAACGGGCGGAAGCGGACCTCGTAGTAGTCCTTCGCGGCGTCGATGCCGGGGTAGTCGTCGTGGATGCCGCTGGTGTGCTGGAGCAGCTGGCGGAGGGTGATCTTCCGGCCGTCGTTGCCGTTGCCGCGCACCACGCCCGGCAGCCACTTCTCGACGGTGTCCTCCAGCGCCACCTTCCGCTCGCCGACGAGCTGGAGCACGACGGCGGCCACGAAGGTCTTGGTGTTGCTGGCGATCCGGAAGTAGCCGCCGTCGGGCACGGGCCGGCCCGTCCGGAGGTCGGCGGTGCCGCTCGTCACGGTGCCGGGGCCGTGCCGGCCGCCGCTCACCCGGGCCTGGACGCCGACGGCGCCGGTGTCGCGCACGGCGTCTGCCTCGCGCTGGAACTGCGTGTGCCGCGGGGCGGCGGAGGCGGAACCACCGTCCCCGCTCGTCCCCGTGACGGCGTGGGTGACGGCCGGCGGCACGGCGACCGCCAGGGCGAGGGCTGCGGCGACCCCCGGCGTGACGCGGCGGCGCGGCTGGGCGGGTCGCCGGGAAGGGTTCGGTGACACGGGATCCTCCAGAGGTACGACGTCGTGTGCGGAAGCACCACCGACGCTAGGAGCGGGGCCCATGGGCGGGCGTCGTCCGCCGGGAGGGACCGGCGGGGCAACTTTCGTTTCGCGTCCTGCGTCTCCCGGGAGCGCCGGTCCTACGATGACGGCCGGGCTGCGGGGGCGAACACCGCGCGGCGAGCGGGGACTTGGACGGGGGTTGGAGCGGGCATGACGGAGGGATCGTGGTGGCGGCACGGAACGGACGGGGCCGTACGGTCCGTCGGGGAGCCGCCCCGTTCCTCACGGGCGTCGCTCCGTTCCTCACGGGTGTCGGCCGGTTCCGTACGGGCGTGGGCCGGTTCCTTACGGGCCTCTGCCGTCGCGCTGCGCCGCAGGCTCGCCGGGCGCCCCGCGGACGTGCTCGCCGCCGCCCTCCTGGCGGGCGTCGCGGTGCTGCTCCGGCTGGACCAGCCGTGGCCCGACGGTGTCGGCCCGTCCGCCGCCGCCGTCGCACTGCTCGTCGGGGCGTGCCTGCCGTTGGTGTGGCGGCGTTCGCGTCCGGGCCTGGTGCTGGCCGCCACGGCGGCCTGCTATGTGACGGGTGAACTGCTCGACCCCGTCGGTGACAACGCCCAGACCGTGTTCCTGGCGTGCTACTCGGTGGCACGACACACTTCCGCGCCGCGCAGCCTCCTCGCCCCCGTCGCGCTCACCACGGTGCTGCTCGTCCCGGAGGTGGCCGACGGGCGGCTGAACGTGCTCTCCTCGGCCGACACCGCCGTACCGCTCGGCCTCGCCGACTGCCTGGTGGCCGCCGCGATGGCCGCCGCTGTATGGCTGCTGGGCGCGTCACGGCGCCGGCTGTACGCGGACGCCGCGCGCCTGCGTGACCTGGCCGAGCGGCTCCGCGCCGAGCAGCGGGTCAGCGCCCGGCGCGCGGTGGCCGCCGAACGCGCCCGGATCGCCCGCGATCTGCACGACCTGGTGGCCCACCACGTCAGCGCGATCGCCTTGCAGGCGCACGCGGTCACCGTCGTACTGCCGGACGACACGCGTGCCGCCGGCCAGGGGGTGGCGGCGATCAGCGAGGCGGCTGACACCGCATTGGACGAGATGCGCGGCCTGGTCCAGCTGCTCGCGGACCCGCCGCCGGAGAGTGGCGCCGAGGGGGCCGGGGGCACGGGTCCGGCAGCGGCGGCGCCGCTCCCGCAGCCGTCGCTGCGCCATCTGGAACGGCTGACCGGGGAGTCCGAGGCGGCGGGCTGCCCGGTGACGCTGACGGTGACCGGGCCGGTCGCGGAGCTGCCGCCCGCCGTGCAGGTCTCGGCGTACCGCGTCGTACAGGAGGCGCTGTCCAACGTGCGCAAGCACGCCGGTGCCGTCCCCGTACGCGTCGGAGTGGCCTGCCGGGAGGGCCGGTTGACCGTCACGGTGGAGAACGACGCACCCGCCGCTGACCGCCGCCCGATGCCCGGCTCCGGGCTCGGGCTGATCGGCATGCGCGAGCGCGCCGCGCTGTTCGGCGGCACGCTCCGCGCGGAACCGGTCCCGGACGGCGGCTGGCGGGTCGTGGCCACGTTCCGGCCGGAGGACGGCCGGTGACACCTCCGGTGCGGGTGCTGACCGTGGACGACCAGGAGCTGGTCAGAACGGCGCTACGGGCGATGCTGCGGCGTACGGACGTCGAGGTGGTCGGGGAGGCGGCGGACGGCGCACGGGCCGTCGAGGCGGCGTACGAGCTGTGCCCGGACGTGGTGCTGATGGACGTACGGATGCCCGGCATGACCGGGGTGGAGGCGACCGCGCGGATCCTCCAGGGCTGGCCGCACCCGGGGCCCCGTCCGCGCGTGCTGGTGCTGACGACGTTCGACCTGGACGAGTACGTGCACGCCGCGCTGCGCGCCGGGGCCAGCGGGTTCCTGCTGAAGAACACCACGCCGGAGCTGCTGGTCGAGGCGATCGGAGTCGTCGCGGCGGGCGAGGCGATGCTCGCGCCGACCGTCACGCGGCGACTGATCCGGGCGTTCTCCGACCTGCCGCCGCCACTGGTGTCCGGCGGCCTGGGCGACCCGCTCGACGTGCTCACCCGGCGCGAACGGGATGTCGCGGAACTGGTCGCCCGCGGACTCCCGAACGCGCGGATCGCCGGGTCGCTCGGCCTCACCGAAGCCGGCGTGAAGAGCACCGTCAACCGCATCCTGACCAGGCTCGGACTGGAGAACCGCGTACAGATCGCGATCCTCGTCCTCGCGGCCGAGAAGGGCGACGGTTAGGGCGTTTCCCTTCGGATCAGGAGGCGCCCTTGGGGGCCGCCTGCTGCACGACCTCGAACGACCAGAGCGTCGAGTCGCTCGCCGCGGGCTTGGGACGCTCGCCTCCCTCGCCGCCGCCCTGGTGCGCGGCCTTCATCGGTCCTTCCATCCAGGCCTGGAACGACGCCTCGTCACGCCACCGGGTGTAGACGAGGTAGGTGTCGGTGCCCTCCACGGGGCGGAGGAGCTCGAACCACTCGAACCCGTCGGAGCTCTCCACGGTGTGCGCGCGGGAGGCGAACCGCTTCTCCAGCGTCTCCCGCTGCTCGGCGGGCACGGTCAGCACATTGATCTTGACTACGCTCATGTGCCCCATCTTGCCCGATGGCACATCCGCGCAGGCCGAGTCCCACGCCATCAGGGTTTTGAACGCGTTCAAATATGGGCTAGGGTCACTCCCACACGTCGAGGGGGAGTGGCATGAAGATCGTGATACCCGGCGGGACCGGGCAGGTCGGCACAGTCCTCAAGCGCGCGCTGAGCGCGGCCGGACATGACGTCGTGGTGATCAGCAGGCACCCACGACGGCGGGACGAGGTGCACTGGGACGGTGCGACCCTGGGACCGTGGGCGGGGGAGATCGACGGCAGCGACGTCGTGGTCAACCTGGCCGGCCGGAGCGTGAACTGCCGCTACACCCCCGCCAACCTCCGGGAGATGATGGACTCGCGGGTCCACTCCGCCCGGGTCGTGGGCGAGGCGATCGCCGCAGCCGCCGAGCCGCCCCGGGTCTGGCTCCAGATGAGCACCGCGACCGTCTACGCCCACCGCTACGACGCGCCCAACGACGAGGCCACCGGCGTGATCGGCGGCACCGAACCCGACGTCCCCGGCTACTGGTCCTACAGCGTCGACATCGCCAGGGCCTGGGAGCGGGAGCAGGAGACGGCCGGCACCCCGCACACCCGGAAGGTGGCTCTGCGCGCCGCCATGGTGATGAGCCCGGACCGCGGCGGTGTCTTCGACGTCCTGCTGCGGCTAGCCCGGCTGGGCCTCGGCGGCCCTGTCGCCGGCGGCGCGCAGTACGTGTCGTGGATCCACGACCAGGACTTCGTCCGGGCGGTTGAGTTCCTCGTCGCCCGGGACGACATCACGGGGCCGGTCAATCTCGCCGCTCCCGGGCCCCTGCCGCACCGCGACTTCATGCGCGCCCTGCGGACCGCGTGGGGTGTCCCGGTGGGCCTGCCCGCGACACGCTGGATGGCCGAGGCCGGCGCCTTCGTCCTGCGCTCGGACACCGAACTGCTGCTGAAGAGCCGCCGCGTCGTCCCCGGCCGCCTCCTGGACGCGGGCTTCACCTTCGGCCGCCCCGACTGGCCGGCGGCCGCGGAGGACCTCGTACGGCGGCTCCGTGGCCGTGCTGTGAGGTGAGCCGGGGTCAGCTCCGACGCTTGCCCTGTTCCAGGGCCTTGCCGGTCATGTCGGTGACCTGTCCGGCCGGGGGCGCGTCCGCCTCCACCTCGGTGCCGAAGTCGGTGAAGTCCATGACCGTGCGCACCGTGACCCGTTGCGGCGAGGACGAGGAGTCGGTGGAGGACCGTTCCGTCGACCCCGGCGCGGCCTTGAGCGTCATGTCGATCTGCTGACGGCGCATGCGGCCCTCCTCGTCGAGCCACACGTCCATCGGGAGGGTCGGGCCGACCTGCCGGCGCAGCGCGTCCCCGCCCGGCAACTTCGCGACGTCGACGGAGACGCCGTAGTGTGTGGTCTCGACGCCGTCGATCGCGGCCGTGCCCTTCTTGGTCACATCTTTGTCGGTGATCGCTTTCGCGTACGCCGCGGACTGCGCCGGATCGCTCATGGACCGGTCGCCCGCGCCCTGCTCTGCGGAGATCTTCCCCAAGTCGATCCTGATCCAGGGCTTGCCGCCCGGAGCCTGCCCGTTCGGCATCTTCTGGTACAGCACCTGATCGACCACGCGCTGCTCGATCCGCTGCCCCTGTACCGTGAGGGTCATGACGCTGTCGCCGTCGTCCAGATCCACGGCGCCCTGTCCGTTCGCGGTCTCCGAGGCGCCCTGGGCCGAGGTCCGCACCTGCAGCCTCACCTTCGCGGTGTCCTCCTCGGCCGTCCTGTCGTAGGCCGAGCGCACCGCCCGGGTGCCGTCCTCCCGGGTGCTTCCCCCGGCCGCGGAATCCCGTGCACCGTCGCCGCAGCCGACCAGTACCGTTCCCGCCAGGACGCCGGCGACGCCTAACGCACAGACCTTCCTGCCGTTGCCTGCCCTGCCCATCGGACCAGCTCCTCTCAGGTGGGGGGTGACCGGTCCGGGTCCGGTACCGGTCCGCTGCCCCAAGTGCCCCTGTTGGGCATGAACACACCTGATTTCGGCGAAAGTTGGTGCCGCACTGCACCCTTGTCATGAGCCTTGTCATCCGATTCATCGGACCTCTATGGTCCTCGGCATGTCTCATGAGTCGCAGGACCTCTCACGCAGAACCACCCTCAAAGCCGCGGCAGTTGGAGCAGGTGGACTTGCCGTGGGTGGTTTGCCGACCGGTACCGCTCAAGCTGCCTCTGGACAAGCATCCGATGTATCGAGAGCTCCTCTGGTGCTCTGGTACACGGCGCCGGCCGACGACTGGGAACGCCAGGCACTGCCCGTCGGCAACGGCGCGCTCGGGGCCATGGTGTTCGGCTCGATCGCCTCCGAGCGCGTCCAGTTCAACGAGAAGACGCTGTGGACCGGCGGCCCGGGTTCGGTCCAGGGCTACGACCACGGCGACTGGCGTGAGCCCCGCCCCACGGCCATCGACGCCGTGCAGGACGACCTCGACACCCGGCGACGGCTCGCCCCGGAGGACGTCGCCGGCCGGCTGGGACAGCCGCGCGTCGGCTTCGGCGCGTATCAGACGTTCGGCGACCTGTACCTGGACTTCCCGGGCACGCCCACTCCTGAGGCGTACCGCCGGGAGCTGGCTCTCGACACCGGTGTCGCGTCGGTCGCCTACACCCACCGACAGACCCGACACCGAAGAGAGTTCTTCGCCTCCTTCCCGGACGGGGTGATCGTGGGCCGGATCGGCGCCGACCGGCCCGCCGGCATCACCTTCACCCTGCGCTACACCTCCCCGCGTGGCGACTTCACCACCACCGCGACCGGCGGACGTCTGACCGTACGCGGCGCGCTGAAGGACAACGGGCTGCGCTTCGAAGCGCAGGTCCAGGTCCGCAGTGACGGCGGGGCCGTGACGTCCGGCGCCGACGGCACGATCACCGTCACCGGAGCCGACAGCGCCTGGTTCGTGCTGGCCGCGGGCACGGACTACGCCGACACCCACCCCGACTACCGGGGCGCGGACCCGCACCCGGCCGTCACCCGCGCCGTCGACCGGGCGAGCAGCCGCGGATACGACTCCCTGCGGGCCCGGCACATCGCCGACCACCGCACCCTGTTCGCCCGCGTCACCCTCGACATCGGCCAGTCGGCCCCGGCGGAGGTCCCCACCGACCGGCTGCTCGCCTCGTACACGGGCGGAACGAGCGCCGCGGACCGCGCCCTGGAAGCCCTGTTCTTCCAGTACGGCCGCTACCTGCTCATCGCCTCCTCACGGGCCGGTTCGCTGCCCGCCAACCTCCAGGGCGTCTGGAACCACAGCACCTCGCCACCCTGGTCGGCCGACTACCACGTCAACATCAACCTCCAGATGAACTACTGGCTCGCCGAGGCCGCCAACCTCCCCGAGACGACTGTCCCCTACGACCGCTTCGTCCAGGCCCTGCGCGCCCCCGGGCGGCACACGGCACGGCAGATGTTCGGCTCACGCGGCTGGGTCGTGCACAACGAGACCAACCCGTACGGCTTCACCGGTGTCCACGACTGGGCCACCGCCTTCTGGTTCCCGGAGGCCGCGGCCTGGCTCACCCAGCAGCTGTACGAGCACTACCGGTTCGGCGGTTCCACCGACTACCTGCGCACCACGGCCTACCCGGTGATGAAGGAGGCCGCCGAGTTCTGGCTGGACAACCTGCGCACCGACCCGCGCGACGGCAGGCTCGTCGTCACCCCCAGCTACTCGCCCGAGCACGGCGACTTCACGGCCGGCGCGGCCATGTCGCAGCAGATCGTGCACGACCTGTTCACCAACACCCTGGAGGCCGCCCGCGTCCTCGGCGACTCGCGCGACTTCCGCCAGCGGGTCGAACAGGCCCTGGCCCACCTCGACCCGGGCCTGCGCATCGGCTCCTGGGGCCAGTTGCAGGAGTGGAAGGAGGACCTGGACGACCCGGCCGACGACCACCGGCACGTGTCGCACCTGTTCGCCCTGCATCCCGGACGGCAGATCGAACCCGACAGCCGCTGGGCGGAGGCCGCGAAGGTCTCCCTGACCGCCCGCGGCGACGGCGGCACCGGCTGGTCCAAGGCCTGGAAGATCAACTTCTGGGCCCGGCTGCACGACGGCGACCACGCGCACAAGATGCTCGGTGAACAGCTCAGGTCGTCGACGCTGCCCAATCTCTTCGACACACACCCGCCCTTCCAGATCGACGGCAACTTCGGCGCCACGTCCGGAGTCGTGGAGATGCTCCTGCAGAGCCAGCACGGCGTGATCGAGATCCTCCCCGCCCTGCCCTCCGCCTGGCCGAGCGGCTCGGTCCGCGGTCTGCGCGCTCGTGGCGGCGCGGTCGTCGACATCGACTGGACCGACGGGAAGCCCACGCGCATCGCGCTCACCGCGACCCGCACCCAGCGGCTGACGGTGCGCAGCGGGCTGCTGAAGGACGGTGAGACCACGTTCAGGGCTGTCGCCGGCCACCGCTACACGTGGCAGTGACGCCCGAACGCCGAGGGCCGGGATCCGTGGTGGCGGTCCCGGCCTCGGCCGAGTGCGGGTGGTGCGTGCGGCGGGAATGAACGCTCGCGGCTGGGGCGGGTGGGGGAGTGGCGCGGTGACCAACGGGTTTGATGCCGGCACGGTGCCTGGACCCGGCCGGGTACCGAGTCGCGTGGGTGGCCGCGCTGCCCCGGTCAGCGGTGGCCGCGGAGCTTGCCCAGCAGCCGCTGGGCCTTGGCCCGGTTGCGGGGATCGGCGGCGGCCCGCCGTGCCTGCTCGACGGCCCGCCGCCCCTGCGGGCTCCGGGCGAACTGCTTGATGCGATTCAGGATGCCGGCCATGGTGCACTTCCCTCGTGTTCCGACGTCGTCTTGCCTGTAGCTCGCTTACCCCTCCGACGAGGTGCTCAGCCCTTCGCCCGCCCGGACGGTGCGCGACCGAACGTGTTTGCCGCGGGAGTCAGAGGCAAGTCGGAGTCCATGACCGAAGAGAACAAGCGCACGAATCAGAAGCCGACCACCATACGGGCGACGGAGTCCAAGACCCGTCGCACGGCGGACAAGGCGACCGCGCCGACGACCCGGGCCGCGAAGCGCGCGGCCACCAAGGCCGATGACGCGGCGTCAGCCGTCAAGGCCGGCGCCGAGCGCTCCGCCGAGACGACGACGGCGGCCGTGCAGACCGCGGCCAGGAGTGTCGAGGCGGGTCGCCAGGCGGTCGTCGCGGCCTCGGGTCACGTCGCCGCCTCGGCGAAGACGGCCTGGACGGCGATCGCTCACCGCAAGGCCGTCGCCGCGGGCGTCGGGGCCGGCCTGACCGTCCTGAGCGCCGCGTCGTACGCGGTGGGGCGCCGCGCCGAACGCCACACGCACGGCCCGCTCACCCGGTTCACCGGCGGGCGGATCTGACCCGAGGCGAGGGCGCCGGCAGGACGCCCACCAGGCCGGACGGCGGCGCGGTGCATCACCGGGTGTCCCGGGGGTACGCGGCGCCGCCTCCACGTGGTGCCTGACCCGGTCCTGCGGTTCGCCGCGTGGCATGGCGCACATCCGGCACTCACAGCGGTGCCCCTCTCGCGCGTCACGGCTGTGACGAGGAAGGATGAGAGCGCAAGCGAAGGATCACACCCATGTGGAGGAGCGGGCCCATGCAGCACGAGCGAGCGGGCAGTCCGGCCGGTCCCGAAGATCTCGTCGATGTCGCTCGGCTGGTCACCGCGTACTACGCGCTCCACCCCGACCCGGACGACCCGGGGCAGCGCGTCACGTTCGGGACCTCCGGACACCGCGGTACCTCACTGGCCGGCGCGTTCAACGACGACCACATCGCCGCGACCAGCCAGGCCATCTGCGAGTACCGCACGGCCCAGGGCACCGACGGCCCGCTGTTCCTGGGCGCCGACACCCACGCCCTGTCGGAGCCCGCGCGGGTCACCGCGCTGGAGGTGTTCGCCGCCAACGAGGTGACGGTGCTGATCGACGAGGCGGACGGCTACACGCCGACCCCGGCCGTCTCACACGCCATCCTCACCCACAACCGGGGCCGCACCACCGGCCTCGCGGACGGCGTCGTCGTCACCCCGTCCCACAACCCGCCCGGAGACGGAGGGTTCAAGTACAACCCGCCCAGCGGCGGCCCCGCCGCCTCCGACGCGACCTCCTGGATCCAGGACCGGGCGAACGAGATCATCCGCGGCGGTCTGAAGGACGTACGGCGCATCCCCCACGCCCGGGCCCTCGCCGCGCCCACCACCGGCCGCTACGACTTCCTGGGCACCTACGTCACCGACCTGCCCGGCGTGCTCGACCTGGACGCCATCCGCGCGGCCGGTGTGCGCATCGGGGCGGACCCGCTGGGTGGGGCGTCCGTCGCCTACTGGGGCCGGATCGCCGAACAGCACGGTCTCGACCTCACCGTGGTCAACCCGTACACCGATCCCACCTGGCGGTTCATGACGCTGGACTGGGACGGCAAGATCCGCATGGACTGCTCGTCGCCGTACGCGATGGCCTCGCTCATCGAGCAGCGCGACCGCTTCGACGTCGCCACCGGCAACGACGCCGACGCCGACCGGCACGGCATCGTCACCCCCGACGCGGGCCTGATGAACCCCAACCACTACCTCGCCGTCGCGATCTCCTATCTGTACGCCCACCGCGACCGCTGGCCTGCCGCCGCCGGTGTCGGCAAGACCCTGGTGTCCTCCGCCATGATCGACCGGGTCGCCGCCGACCTGGGCCGCGAACTGGCCGAGGTGCCCGTCGGGTTCAAGTGGTTCGTCGACGGACTGGTCGGCGGCACCATCGGCTTCGGCGGGGAGGAGTCGGCCGGGGCGTCCTTCCTGCGCCGGGACGGCTCGGTGTGGACCACGGACAAGGACGGCATCATCCTGGCGCTGCTCGCCTCCGAGATCACGGCGGTGACCGGGAAGACCCCCTCGGAGCACTACGCCGCACTGACCGCCCGCTTCGGCGAACCGGCGTACGCGCGGATCGACGCCCCGGCGTCCCGCGAGGAGAAGGCCCTGCTCGCCAGGCTCTCCCCGGCCCAGGTCAGCGCGGACACCCTGGCCGGGGACGCGGTCACGGCGGTGCTCACCGAGGCCCCCGGCAACGGCGCACCCATCGGCGGTATCAAGGTGGCCACCGACAACGCCTGGTTCGCGGCCCGCCCCTCGGGCACCGAGGACGTGTACAAGATCTACGCCGAGTCCTTCCGCGGCCCGGACCACCTCCGCCAGGTCCAGGAGGAGGCCAAGACAGTGGTACTGACGGCACTTTCTGCCTGAGCACGGGACACTGGAGGAAGATCCGACCCGGGAAGGACCGTCACGTGATCATCTTCGGCACCAAGGGGTACCTGTACCAGCTGGCGATACTGACGCTGGTCTGCGGCCAGTGCGGCAACCCCGCCGCGCACACGCTCAGGAAGCGCGTCACGAAGTTCACGCTGTTCTTCGTGCCGCTGTTCCCGATCTCTACGAAGTACCTCACGCAGTGCACCTTCTGCGGAGCGGAACAGAAGGTGACCAAGGAACAGGCCGAGCAGTTGCAGGCCCAGAGCGCGAGCGGCGACGGCGCCCAGACGCACGGGCAGCCGCAGCAGCAGCACCGGTTCTGAGCCCGGCCGGGCCTCTCGGGGCGGGGGAGGTGCTCAGCCGGTCGTGAGCACCTCGTCCGCCAGGCCCAGGTGCCGTCGGAAGGCGTCGCGCCCCCGCTCCGTCAGTCGCACGACCCGGGACCCGTCGCCGGGCACGAGCCAGGACGCCTCCAGCGCGCGGTGGAACACGGCGGCGGCCACCGCGCCCGCCAGGTGCGGGCGCTGCTCCGTCCAGTCCAGGCAGGTACGCACATGCGGACGGGCCGCCGCTCCCGCGTCCGCGATCCCGAGACCCGACAGCCATACCGCGCCGGACGCGGTGAGTGCCGGGCCGGACTCCCAGGACAACAGCCCCCGAGCGGTCATGGCATCGGTCATCGCCACGGCGAGGGAGCCGCCGAGATGGTCGTAGCAGACACGGGCGAAGCCGACGGCACGGTGCCGGCGGGCAGCGGTGAGCGAGCGGACCGGGACCAGCCGGCGGGGCGCCCTGGCCGCCAGCGCCTCGATCATCTCCGCGACGCCGGGGTCCGCCAGACGCACATGGCGGTGCCGGCCCCGGCGCTCCTGGGCCAGCAGACCACCGGCCACCAGCCGGTTCAGATGGCTCGTGGCCGTGGACGGCGCGACACCGGCGAGGCGGGCCACCTCGGAGGCCGTCCAGGCACGGCCGTCGAGCAGGGCGAGGCAGATCGCGGCGCGCGTGCGATCGGCCAGGAGCGCGCCCAGCGAGGCGAGATCGGGTTCTTCGGCATGGACGTCGAGGCTGGTCACCGACCGATTGTCCCCGGCCGACACTTCGACGCGCATCGAAACGTCCCGCCCGTAGCGTCCTGGGCCATGACGACCCACACCCACCGAGTGATCCGGCCGAGCGTCCTCTACTTCGGCACGCCCGTCGTGCTGCTGACCACCGAGAACGACGACGGCACCGGCAATCTCGCCCCGATCTCCTCAGCCTGGGCCCTGGGGCAGCACATCGTCCTGGGCATCGGCAGCGAGAGCCGGACCGTGCGCAACCTCGCCCAGCGCCCGGAACTCGTGATCAACATCGCTTCGCCCGAGCTGTGGGAGCACGTGGAACGACTCGCCCCGCTCACCGGCGCCGACCCGGTACCGGAGGCCAAGCGGGCGCTCTACCGCTACGAGCCGGACAAGTTCGCGGCGGCCGGGCTCACCCCGGTCGCCGCCGACCTCGTGAAGCCGCCGCGCGTCGCCGAGTGCGCCCTCCAACTGGAGGCCCGGGCTGCCGCGCTGACGCCCGGCGGAGCGGGTCTCTTCTTCAGCGTCGAGTGCGAGGTGTTGCGCGTCCACGCCGCCGACCGCGTCGTCGTACCCGGCACCCACCACATCGACCCGGCCGTCTGGAGCCCCCTCATCTACAACTTCCGCCACTACCACGGCCTGGCCCCAGAAGTCGGCCACGGCTTCCGCTCGGAGACGGCCAGGGCGACCGCCCCCGCCGTCTGACCCTCCCACGCCGTGACTTCCTTTCCCCGACGGCACGCGACCGTGTGGCAACCGGAAGATCCCGGGTACTCGTCCGCCACGGGCCCGGACCTGTGTGTGGGCCGATGGGCCTCCAGCAGTCGATCAGGAAAACGGAGGCATACAGATGAGCACCGTCAAGGAAACCGTGGAAGTCGACGTTCCCGTCCACACCGCGTACAACCAGTGGACCCAGTTCGAGGAGTTTCCGAACTTCATGGAGGGCGTCGAGGAGGTAAGGCAGCTCGACGACCGTCACAACCACTGGACCACCAAGATCGGCGGAGTACGGCGCGAGTTCGACACCGAGATCGTCGACCAGCTGCCCGACGAGCGCGTCACATGGCGCACGACCAGCGGAGACACCAACCAGAAGGGCTCGGTCCGCTTCGAGCGCGTCGACGACACCCACACCCGCGTGGAGCTCGTGCTGGACGTCGAGCCCAGCGGAGCCGTGGAGAAGGCCGGGGACATGCTCGGAACGATCGACCGGCGGGTCAAGGGCGACATGAAGCGCTTCAAGCAGTACATCGAGGAGCGCGGAGCCGAGTCCGGCGCCTGGCGCGGCCGTATCCAGCCCGGCGGCGGCACCGGCCCCACCCCCCTCTGACACCCGGGGCCCCGCTCACCCGGACCCGGCCTCCACCACAGACCCGGTGGAGGCCGGGTTCTTTTGTGCCCGGGTCCGACGCCGACCGGGGCCTCGACATGCCCGCATCCCGATGCGCCCGTGTCCCCGACGCGGGGAATGTGTGGCGTTTTCGGTCATCTCGATGGCATGCACCTGTCCAAATCGTTCTCCCGGTGGCACGCTGCCCTCTGGTTCGCAGTGACACCCCTGCCTGACCGGGTGGCTGAGCCCCCACCGCCCGGCCCCCACAGCAGAAGGAGACCGCGTGACAGGCACACTCCGTAGCCTTCGCCCCTCCGGCAGCGGCACCCGTGTTCGTCGCACCGCCCTCGGCGCACTCGCCGGCGTCGCCGCACTGCTGGCGACCGGCGTCGCCGCCACACCGGCGAGCGCCGCGCCCGACCCGGGAGCGGTGGCGCCCTCGGCGCGGGAACGCGCCCTCGCGTTCTGGACCCCGCAGCGGATGCGCGAGGCCACCCCGCTCGACGTCCTGTCCGTCGACCGTTCCGACGTGCAGGCCTCGGCACCCCGCAAGGGCAAGGCGACCGTCGTGGCACCCAGCACGCCCGCCGCCGACCCCGGTCCCCTGGCGATACCCAACGGCGGCGGCCCCTGGACAGGGGGCGGCGCGGTGACCAAGACCGCGGGGCGGGTGTTCTTCACCTACCAGGGACGCACCGCCTCCTGCTCCGGCAACGCCGTCACCAGCGCGAACAAGAGCACCGTGATCACCGCGGGCCACTGCGTGAAGCTGGAGGGGGCCTGGCACACCAACTGGGTGTTCGCGCCCGGCTACCACGACGGGCAGACCCCGTACGGGAAATGGACGGCGGCCAAGACCCTCTCCACACCGCAGTGGACGGCCAGTGAGGACATCAACTACGACATCGGCGCGGCCGTGGTCGCCCCTCTGGACGGAAAGAAGCTGACCGACGTCGTCGGCGGCCAGGGCCTGGCCTTCAACACCGGCTACAACAAGGCCATGTACGCCTTCGGCTTCCCGGCCGCCGCTCCCTACGACGGCGAGAAGTTCATCTACTGCAGCGGCACGACCTACCGGGACTTCCTGCTGTCCAGCGACCACGGTCTGACCTGCGACATGACCGGCGGCTCCAGCGGCGGCCCGTGGTTCACCCAGTTCGACGAGGCCACCGGGACCGGCTTGCAGTCCTCGGTGAACAGCTTCAAGTACAACTTCCTGCCCAACGCCATGTACGGCCCGTACTTCGGCGCGGACGCGCAGAACCTGTACCAGAGCGCCCAGTCGTCCTGAGCCTGGGGCAGCCGGGAGCCGGGTCCTCCTCCGGACGGTGGGGAGGCCCGGCTCCCGGGCGTCGCCGCGCAGGCGGAACCGGCCACCCAGGGGTGGGTGAGGGTGCGCCGGCGGTTCAGCCGGTCGCCTCGGCGAGCAGTCCCACCTGCTCCAGCCCCGACGCCGCGGGTACGAAGATGAGTTCGTCACAGCCGGCCGCGGCGAACGAGTCGGCGTACGACGTCACCATCTCCGCACTCACCGCGGCACTCGCCGCGATCTGGGCGGCGGCGTCGCCGAGGAAGCCGTAGTAGTGCTGGAGGTAGTCGTCCGCATGGGCCCGGGCGTCCGGGCCGAGCGCGAAGTACGCCAGCGCCAGCTTGCGCGGCGCGCCGCTACGCCCCGCCTCCTTCCACGCCGCATCGACACCGGCCGACGCCTCGGCGAACATCTCCGGCGTGCCACCGCCCATGATCCAGCCGTCGGCCAGCCGGGCCACCCGCCGGAAGCTCGCCTGGGTCGACCCGCCCAGGACGAGCTCGGGACCACCCTCACGCACGGGTTCCGGCCCGATCGCACCGGCGACCCCCCGCTCCTCGCCCGACCAGACGCGTTTCATCTCCGCCAGCTGTTCCTCAAGCCGGCGCCCCCTGCCCTCGGTCGGCAGACCGCTCGCCGCGAAGTCGTCGTCACGCCCGCCCAGACCCACACCGAGCACGAACCGCCCACCGGAGAGCCGGTCGACCGAGGCCGCCTGCTTCGCCAGCAGCGCGCTGTTCGTGTACAGCGGCCCCAGCAGCACGCTCGTCGTCAGCCGGATCCGGCTGGTGACCGCCGCTGCCGCACTCAGCGCGACCAGCTCCTCGTACCCCGGGTAGACCAGCCGTCCGATCGTCCCGAGCGTGCTGAACCCCGCCTCCTCGGCCCGCCGGGCCCACTCCACGAGAACCGAACCCTCGGTTCCGGGAACCGTGTTGGGAAGGCCTATACCGATGTCCATCTCCACCTCCGGTCTTGAGAGGGGGAGCACCTACCCACCCGGTGCCGGGCGAACCGGATGTGACGCACTGATCACCGAGAGAGGGAATTCCGCGATAGCGCGGTGGGCATGCATCGATCGTTTGTCGCCCCCACAAGGAGTGAAACCGGCCATGAACGCTCCCGCGACGTCCCCCACCCGCACCGCCCCCGGAGCCCTCCCTCTCGTCGGCCACGGCCTTCAACTCGCCCGCAGCCCCCTGCCGTTCATCAGCTCCCTGCGCGCGCACGGACCCGTGGTGCGCATACGGATAGGCCCCACCCCGGCCTACGTCGTCACCGATCCCGCCCTGACCCGCAAGGTCCTGGTGACCGACGCCGCGCACTACGCCAAGGGCGGCAAGATAATCGACGCCCTGCGGGTCTTCTTCGGCGACGGGCTCGCCACGATCGCGGACGGCGACGCCCACCTGCGCAACCGGCGTCTGATGCAGCCCATGTTCAACAAGGCGCACATCGCCGGCCGCGGCGACGCCATGATCGAGCAGGTGACGGCCATGGTCGGCGCATGGCCCGAGGCGCGGCCCCGCGATGTGTACGAGGACATGAACGAAGTCACGCTCGCGGCCTTCCTCGTCGCCCTGTTCGGCGCGGACCTGCCCGAGCACCTGGAGGGCGAGTTCACCGCGCTGATGCCGGAGATCATGAAGGGAACGATCCGGCAGACCATCCTCCCGCCCTGGGTCACCAGGCTGCCGCTGCCCGCCAACCGGGCGCACGCGCAGCGCGTGGCCCGTCTGCGCGCCCTCATCGACCAGGCCATCGACCACCGCGCGAGCCGGGGGACCGGCACCTACTCCGGCGCCCAAACGGTCCCGGACACCGCAGGGTGCCCGCACGCGGCGGCCCGCGAGCAGCAGACCGGCCTCTTCGACACTCTGCTGACCGCCGAGGACCCGCTGACCCGCCAGCAGCTCCAGGACGAGGCCATCACCCTGCTGACCGGAGCGATCGAGACCACCGGGACCACGCTGGCCTGGACGCTGTACGAGATCTCCCGTCATCCGCGGATCGAACGGCGGCTGCGCGAGGAACTCGCCACCGTCTGTGGTGACCGCCCCCTGCGCTACGGCGACCTCGAACACCTCCCGTACGCCCGCCAGGTGTTGCAGGAAGCCATCCGCAAGTACGGGCCGGCCTGGCTGGTGACCCGGACCGCCACGCGCGACATGGACCTGGGCGGGCACCTCGTGCCCCAGGGCGCCGACGTGGTCTGGAGCCCCTACCTCCACCAGCACGACCCCGACGTGTTCGCCGGCCCCGACGCCTTCGACCCGGACCGCTGGACACCCGAGAACGTGTCGGCCACGCGCGGCTCGTTCCTCGCCTTCGGCGACGGCCGCCGCAAGTGCATCGGGGAGAACTTCGCCTGGGCCGAACTCCAGATCATCCTCGCGACCGTCCTGAGGACCTGGCAGTCCTTCGAACTCACCTCCCCGGCGCCCCGGCCCCAGGCCGTGGTCACGGTCAAACCGGACCGCCTGACCATGGAGTTCCGCCGGAAGGCGGCAACCGCGCAGCCCACGAGCGGCAGCCCGTCCCACGAGGTGATCGTTCCGGACCCCGGCCCGGACACCCCCACACCGTCCGGCAGTTGACACCACCGAGCGGCAGCAGGACCCGCACCGGATCCGCCCGCCGTCACCGGGCAACCTTCCCCCGGCTCGAAGGTCTCCCTCCCGGAGATGGCCATGGGACCGGACCGTCAGATCGCTTTCTTCCTGCGCGAGTCGGCGGCACCGGACTGGAGCGGCGCGCGGCGGCGGTGAAGGGGCTGGGCAGGACGGGCGGGGCCGGGTACGTCCGCGTCCTCACCGAGGCGGCCGGCGACCCCGCGCCCCGGGTGCGCGCGGCCGCCGCCCTGGCCCTGGGCCGGCTCGGGAACCCCGCGGCGGGCTCCGAGGTGCTGCTCCCGCTGATGGAGGACGCGGACCCGCGCGTACGGCGCAGAGCCTCGGTCGCCGCCAGGCGGCTGGGACTCGAAGGCCCCGCTGTCACAGAGGCCTCCGCACGGCCGCTGTCCGACCCGGACCGCCACCTGCGGATCAACGCCCTGGACGGCCTGGCCGCGCTGGGCGTACCCGGGGACGTCACGGCCCTGGCCGCGCTGCTCGGTGACCCGGACTCCACCGTGTGGGGGCGCGCCCGGAGCCCCGTGAACCGGCTCAGGGACGACACAGCTGTGCGGGCGGAGGTGATCAGCACCGCCCGCCAGGGACCGGGCACCGCCCGCGTGCGGGCCCTGGACCTGCTGCCGGACCGCTGCACCGAGCAGCTCCTCGACTCGCTGCTCACGGGACGGAGGTGGCCGCATACCTGCTGCGCCGCCTCGGAACCCTGGGCGACGAGCGGGTGACCGGACCGGCGGTGCGGTGGCTGCGCGACCCCGAAGCCGGGGCATCGGCCGCACGCGCCTTGGCGGAAGCGGCCCCGGCCACGGCCGCCGCCCACCTGCGCACGGTCATGGCCGACCGCACCGTCCACCCCCGCCCCCGGGCCGCCGCGGCCACGGCCGTCGGGGCCGGCGGCGGATGGGACGCCGTCTGGCTGCTGCTGCCCCTGCTGGACGACCCCGACGACGAGGTGCGCGCCGGTGTGATCGACGGTCTGGGAGAACTCGTCGGGAACGGGCTCCGCTTCTGGGAACGCCGTCCTGTGGCGGGCCCTGGTCGCCGTTCTCGCCGCCGGCGGACAGCACACCTGGCGGGCACGCAACGCCCTCGACGGGGACTGCCGCCGACCAACCGGTTCGCGCCTTCACCTGCACCGGCGAGACGAGGTCCACTGCGTCCTTCAACTGCCTTGCTGACCCTGTCTATGACTGCTCATCATTTGTGAAATCAATTACAACTTTGCTTTTCCTTGGTGTAGATGGGCTGCGGTTTACGTGAGCCTCATGGGCACCAGGCGGTGACTGAACACCCTCGTAACAGGAGGGTGCGGTCGCCGTCCCCCCATGCAAGGACGAGAGGCACCAACAATGACGAAGAACCGCACCCGGCGGTACGGCAGCCGCACGCTGGTGTTGACGGCGACCGCGCTCGGAGTGATCGCGACGGCCGTCCCCGCAGCGGCCGAGGAACAGCCCACCGCGCAGCAGATCATGGCCGACTGCGCGTCCGGGGAAGGCAAGTGCACCTTCAACACCCCGCACATCGGCCGGGCTTACCTCGGCGAGCCCCGCCAGGTCTCCGAACTCCTCTACAACTGCACGGACTCGGCCGCCTCCCAGTCGATGTCCTGGGCCGACACCGTGGGCTCCTCCCACTCGGTGGGCGGCTCGGTCACCGTGGGCGGAGGCATCGAAGGCATCATCACGGCCAGCGTGACCGCGACGTACAACTACACGTGGCAGAGCTCGCACACCGAGACGAGCTCCTTCACCGTGAACGTGCGGCCCGGAGAGGTCGGCTGGATTTCCCGCGCCCAGGTGATGCAGCAGATATCCGGCACGTGGCAGACCCACTACGACGACCCCAAGTGGGGCCACTACTACTGGTTCGTCCCCGACGTGGTCACCGGCCCGGCCCCGAACGGCACGGACGGCAAGCACAGCGCGGTCGTGGTCAAGTCCCGCAAGATGACGCCCGAGGAAAAGAAGCTGTGCTCCACCGGATCCACCCAGGACAAGCTCTTCACCCGCAGCAGCTGATCCGGCCCAGCTCGCCCGGGCGGGAGAACCGCGGCTTCCTCCGCTACGAGATCGCCGATCGGGAACCCGGCCGCCCGTCACTCTGATCGGTCGGCGTGCAACCTTCGCCAGAACGCACCGAACTCGGGACCACCCTCTGTGACCAGGTGCCGGAAACGCCGAAGGAACCGCAGCTCCGCCTCGGTCTGGCCGAGGCGGTACTCGTGCTCGATGAGCCACAGCGGGTCGATGTCCGACTTCGCGAGACGGCCTCGCAGCTCCGCGACCTGTTCCTCCAGGGCCCCTCGGCGTTGGTCGAGCAGGTCGGTGACCTCGTCCGGCGGCAGCACCGCGATGAGGGCGAGCGCCGCCTCGAAGCGGGGGTACTCCTTGGCGGGGACGGCCACCAACTCCCGCATGCGGTCGCGGAGTTCCGTGGCGCCCGCATCAGTGAGGCGGTAGACGGTGCGCTCGGGGCGCTGCCCCTCGCGCGCCGTCTGATGCGCCTCGATGTACCCGTCGCGGCTGAGCTGGTCGACGACCATGTAGAGCGAGGCGTGCCGGTACTTGATGCTCTCCTGCACCTTGCGCTGCTTGAGGACCTTGCCCAGCTCGTAGGGGTGCATGGGACGTTCCACGAGGTATGCGAGCACGGCGAGGGCCAGCGGGTTACTGACGTGCCTGCCCATGCGTTGCCTCCTCGAACCGCCCTCAGCCTACGCCCGGACCGCGGTCGCTCGCCGCGTGGGGCGAGCGGCCTGCCGGCGGCCGCGTCGCGTCTTGCCGCCGGGCTTGTAGAGGGAGAGCAGCAGCGCGGCGATCAAGCTGAAGAGAGCGGTGGCGAAGCCCCACAGCACGACGTCCGCGTTCGCGCCGACCTGCGCGACGGTGCCGCCGGTACGCAGGAGCCGCTCCGACTGCTCGACGGCGGTCACCACGGCGTCGTGCAGGAAGCCGAACGCCATGACGAGGATGCCGACGGAGATCCCCAGCTTGACGGCCACCCAGCGGTACCTGATCAGGCCCCACTTGGTGGTGAGGCCGAGCGCGATGCCGGTGAGTGTGGTGGCGACGTTGGCCCACGGCAGCAGAGTCTGGTCGAACTCCTCCATGAGCTCGTACGTGACGTGCGCCGTGTGGAGATCCGTCGTGGTGAGGGCGACGACGGAGAGCGCGACGAAGACGACGCCGATCCCCACCCAGGCGGCCGAGCTCACGACGTGCGCGGCGACGAGCGCCTTGCGCGGCCTCTTGGGCAACTGCCCGGCGAGCAGGGAGAGTGCGGAGACGGCGAGCCAGGAGGCGAGGAGGAGCGCGGCGATGTCGCCGACAAGGAAGCCGTTGACGAGCGCCAGCAGCACCTGCAGCCAGCCGATCCCGAGCAGGACGGCCCGCGGGGTACGGGGGCGCACGGTGACCAGCACGGTGAGGATGCCGGTGACGAGGGCGATGGCGTACCAGAGGGGAGTGCGCCACTCAGGCAGGACGGGCGGAAAGAGCGGCGGCACCTGCGTCATGAGCAGGGCGAACGCGGCGTGGACGCACAGGAGATTGCGGGCGCTGGTCGGTATGGGAGCCGGGGAGTTGGCCGACATGGGCGGGTCCTCCGATCAAGGTGGATAGTCGATATCGACTAGTCGTCATCGACCATAACGACGCACGTGACCGACCACGAGACACACGCAGGCAACTCCGGGATGAGGCGGGGTAACCCCTAGGGGCTACCTGCGGACCGGCTGCTCTTGGGCACCGCGGTCGACGCCAGGTGCGGCGCATCGAGCCGGGAACACCTCGGGTTGACGGATTCACCTCCACTCCCGCCGGGCAGTGAGCCAGAGAATGTCATGAGCACGACTGCCCTTCCCCCACAAGGAGGTCGATCATGTACGTCCGTACGCTGGCCGGCGGCCTGGCCGCCGCCCTGGTGGTGTCCTTGTCCCTGACCGGTGGCCAGGCCGTGGCCGCTCCCCCCGGCGCGAAGGATGCGACCCTGGCCCCTCGTGTCCTCATCTACGACGCCGGTGGCTCCGCGGAGTTCAGGAGCGCGGTCGACCGGGGCGCGGCGATCTGGAACGAGAGCGTCGACGCCGTCGAGCTGCGGCCGGCCGCAGCCGGGCAACGCGCGAACATACGGGTCCTCGCGGACAACGGCTGGCCGCGCGCGCTGCCCACCACCCTGGGCAACGGAACCGTCTACATCGGGCGCCAGGCCGTCGACCAGGGCTACGACACCATCCGAATCTCCGCCCACGAACTCGGGCACATCCTGGGCCTGCCCGACCGCAAGCCCGGACCGTGCTCGAGCCTGATGTCCGGCTCCAGCGCGGGCACCGCGTGCACGAACCCGTATCCGAACGCGGCGGAGAAGACAGAGGTCGAGGAGAACTTCGGCGGCGGCCTCGTGGGGCGGGCCCCGGCGGCGCGTACCGAGGTGATCATGGACTGACCGGCACCCGGCCTCGGGCGTCGCGACGCTTGCAGGGTCGGTCCTGATCGGTCGTCTGGTCTTGCAGTTGCGCGCGGACGGTTACGCGCAGTACGTGGAGTCCGTGGCCGCTTTCAGCGCCCTGATGTATGTCACCGCGGCTCTGGTCGTGGTGACATGGGTCCGGGACGGTCGTCCGCACTCGAACTCGCACTGACGTTCTCGCGGACGAACGCGGGCGCCGGGCCGATGCCCTGGCGCCCGAGCCGCCGCCGCCCCCGGAGGTCCTGCATGGGGGTGCTCATCCGGCTGAATGATGTTCCGGCCGGGTCGGTGCCGCGAGGGTTTCGGACTGGCCCGCGCGGCGCAGTGACGCCGCGACGAAGCCGTCCGCCTTGAGCTCCTCGACCAGCTCCCGCAGGAACCGTATGGTCTCGGGCCGCCGGGTGGTGGTTGTGCCGACGGCTTGGCGGATCTCCATGAACTCCTTCTCGATCAGCCGCACTTCGGGGTGCGCTGCGGCGTAGGCGGTCATCGGCTGCCGGATGCCCGCGCCCGCCTCCAGGTGTTGCTCGGTGAAGGCGCCGATACCGTCGTTGCCGCGAACCAGGGTGGCGTGGCGCAGGGTTCGGGTGAGGTACAGGTCGTAGGCCGATCCGGCTTTCACGCCGATGCGGATGCCCGGCGCGTCGACGTCCTCGGGCGTGTTCAGGTCGGAGTCCTGGGGCACGGCGTACACGCCCTCGATGAGAACGTACGGGGCGGTGAAGGCGACCTCCGTCTCGCGGGCGGGCTCGATCGCGAGGAAGCAGACGTCGGCCCGCCCACCGGCCATCGCCTCGAACGAGGCGCGCGCGGCGTCGAAGCAGAGGAACTCCACGGGCACACCGAGCCGGGCCGCGATCTCCCGCGCGAGATCGACGGTGATGCCGCTGGGTGCTTGCGGCGTGCCTTGGGCAAGGACGGGATTGCCGAGGTTGATGGAGGCGCGCAGGACACCGGTGGGCGCGAGATCGGCGGCGAGAGACGGAAGGATCATGCCGCGAGTGTAGGTTCCTGGACCGGCATCCAGACCGGGTTCAGACGCAGATCCTGCCCGAGCCGAAACCCCGGGCTCGGGTCTGCGAGCGCGGTCAGAACCAGTGCAGGCAGTGCGGGGAGCGGTCGGCGCGGAAGAGGGCGTCAGCGAGAGTGGCCGCGCCCGGGCGGTGGGCCTGGACGTGTCCGGCACGTACGAGTGTGCTCGGGGCGGTGCCGCCGAGGTAGATGGAGCCCAGGTCGCTCGCGTCCAGGGACAGGTCGGGCTCCCGGTCCGTCGGGACGCAGTCGGCCTTTCCGTCCCGGACGGCCAGCAGGTAGCGGCCGTGTTCGCCGAGGAAGGAGTCCTCGACATCGAGGACGAGCTCGCCGTCCATGAACCAGCCCCGCGCAGTCAGAGCACGTGGGACGTCCAGCAGCCGCACCCAGAGCCAGTCCATGTCGCCGCTCACCTCGCCGGCGCGGAAGTCCGCCAACTGCCAGCGCAGCGGGTGATCGGGCGGGACGTGCTTCAACACGACCTTGGTGACCAGGTCATGGCCGAGGACGAACCGGGCCAGGGCCGTGAAAACGGCGTCGTCGGCGGCGATGGTCTCGTCGACCGTCAGGGTGCCGGACTCGATCGAGTAGCTGGCGTACCCGTCCGGGACGCCGTCGGCGCCCCGGTGGACGGCAACGTAACGCGGCGCCGGCGAGATCGGGGGCTGCCCCGCGCGCAAGGCCCACCAGCGGTGCGGCCGGGACAGCGCGCCGGGCTGGGCGCGGCGATACCGGTCGTAGACCTCTTCCAGAATCTCGCGGCACTCGGCGCTCCGCAGTACTTCGACCGAGCCGTTGTCGGAGCCGGCCGCTGGTGCCTGGGCCGTTCCGCGCGCTCGGGGAACGGCGAGGGCGGCCTGGCGACGCGGCACCGTCAGCCGCGCCGTGTAGGTCGCCGGTCCGTAGCCGAACCTGCCGTAGATCGGGGCCTCAGAGGCCAGCAGGACGGAGAGGAACTCTCCTCGGGCCCGCAGCTCGGAGAGCTGATGCCGCATCATCGCACTGAGCACGCCCTGGCGCCGGTGCGAGGGCAGGACGCCGACGGCGGTCACCCCGGCGGCCGGGACGAGGGTCTGACCGGGCAGGGTGAGCTCGAAGGAGTGCGCGGCGGCGGTGCCGACGGACCGCCCGTCCGCCGTCAGGGCGAGCAGGCAGCGGTCCATCTCGAGCGCCGACCACCAGAGCCCTCCGCCCTCGGTCGGGGTTTCCGGGAAGAGCCCGAACGCGGCATGCACTGTGTCGACGAAGACGTCGAGATCCTCATCAGTCGTGGGACGGATCTCCATGGCTGCCGCTGCCTCCTCGAAATACCGGCACCACGGCTCGTGGTGTCCGGCCACAGTGCAGCGTTCATCCCTGGCCAGGGCAAGTGAATTACCCGTACGCGTTCGTGGACCGCATCCGGCAGCGCCTCATGCGCAAGCGATGAGTTCGGGCGGCGGATCGGGTCCGCACTGGTATGACTCGAATCATCGCTGACATCTCGGTCTCTCTCGACGGCTTCGTCACCGGGCCCGACCCCGGCCCGGACAGCGGTCTGGGCACCGGCGGCGAGGCCCTGCACACCTGGGCGTTCTCCGACGATCCCGACGATCGCCGGGTCCTGCGCGAGGGGACCGCACGCTCGGGCGCCGTCGTCCTGGGCCGCCGGCTCTTCGACGTGGTGGACGGGCCGAACGGCTGGGACGACGACATCGGCTACGGCGCCGGCGAGGTCGGCAAGCCCGCGTTCGTCGTCGTGACGAGCACGCCGCCGGAGTCGGTGCGGCTCACCGGCCTCGACTGGACGTTCGTCACCACCGGTCTGCCCGACGCGGTCACCGCCGCGCGCGAGCGGGCCCAGGCCGCGTCGTCGGACAGCGGCAAGGAGCTCGACGTCGTCCTCATGGGCGGTGGCGCCACGATCGGCTCGGCACTCGACGCCGGTCTGGTCGATGTGCTGTCGCTGCACCTCGCGCCCGTCGTGCTGGGCGCCGGGACGCCACTGTTCACCGGCGGAGCGCCGCGCACGCTGGTGCAGCGGAGCGTGACCTCGACATCGACAGCGACGCACCTGACCTACGACGTCCTGTGACGACGGTGGTGCCGTGCTCTGCACCAGTCGGCGGACGGCAAAAAGACAAAGGCAAGGAGAGTGCTCTCCTTGCCACTCTCAACGTATAGCGCACTGGGGGGCTTGCGGCAAGACCCGGGTCGTCGCGCAGAATCCTCCGCCGGGGCCACAACCTGCGGAAAGCGGGGGGCGCACGACGTGCGCCCGATCACGGGGGCCACAGAGGGAGCGCAATGACTGAGCAGTACGTGGTGGACCTTCAGGAGATCGACGAGGTTCAGGTCGCGGTCGTCGGCGGCAAGGGCGCACACCTGGGCGAGCTGTCGCGGATCGAAGGCATCCGCGTGCCGGGTGGCTTCTGTGTGACGACGGACGCCTTCCGGCGGATCATGGCGGAAGCACCCGCGATCGACGACCGGCTCGACCGACTGTCGCGCTTGAACCCCGATGACCGGGAGGAGATCCGCGCGCTCAGCGCGCAGATCCGCCGGGCCATCGAAGGGATTGCCGTCCCGGGCGATCTCGCGGCGGCGATCACCCGCGAGCTCACCCGGCTCGGTGAGCGAGCCCCCTACGCCGTCCGGTCCAGCGCGACGGCAGAGGACCTGCCGACGGCCTCCTTCGCCGGCCAGCAGGACACGTACCTGAACGTGGTGGGGCCGACCGCTATCCTCCAGCACGTCAGCCGGTGCTGGGCCTCGCTGTTCACCGAGCGGGCCGTGACCTACCGTCAGCGGAACGGCATCGACCACCGTACGGTCCACATGGCCGTGGTCGTGCAGCAGATGGTCTTCCCGCACGCGGCCGGCATCCTGTTCACGGCCGACCCCGTCACGGGCAACCGGAAGGTCGCCACCGTGGACGCAGGCTTCGGCCTCGGCGAAGCCCTGGTCTCCGGCCTGGTGAACCCGGACGTCTTCACGGTGCGGGACGGTGAAGTGGTCGCCAAGGCGATCGCCGCCAAACAGCGGGCCGTTCACGCGCTCCCGGGCGGCGGTACGCAGGAAGTGGTGATCGACGCGCAGCGGCAGCGGGAGCCCGCGCTGACGGATGCGCAGGTCCTGCGGCTCGTGCAGCTCGGGCGGCGGATCGAAGCGCACCTCGGCCGCCCGCAGGACATCGAATGGTGCCTGGTCGATGATGACTTCCAGATCGTTCAGAGCCGGCCGATCACGACGCTGTTCCCCATCCCGGAGACCGATGACCAGGAGAACCACGTCTACATCTCCGTCGGTCATCAGCAGATGATGACCGATCCCATGAGGCCCCTGGGACTCTCCATGTGGCAACTGACCGCCATGGCACCGATGCACGAGGCCGGCGGGAGGCTGTTCGTCGACGCCACCCGGCGCCTGGCCTCGCCCGCGAGCCGCGCCGCCCTCCTGGACGTCATCGGAAGGGGCGATCCGCTGGTCAGGGACGCGCTGGAGACCGTCCTCGACCGCGATGATTTCGTCCCCTCGCTCCCGGACGCGGGTCCCGGCGGGCCACCGGTCGGCAGCCAGTCCGCCCCGATCGAGACCGATCCGGCCATCGTCACCGAACTGATCGAGCGCAGCGAGGCGTCCATCGCCGCCCTGGAGCGCGACATCCGGACGAAGACCGGACCGGCGCTGTTCGACTTCCTGCTGGAGGCCTTCGAGGAGCACAAGCGAGCCCTCGGTGATCCGCTGAGCATGCAGGTGATCATGGCGGGGATGGAGGCCACCTGGTGGCTCAACGACAAGCTGCAGGAGTGGCTGGGGGAGAAGAACGCGGCTGACACGCTCACGCTGTCCGCCCCCGACAACATCACCTCGGAGATGGGACTGGCGCTGCTCGACGTCGCGGACGTGATCCGCCCGCATCGGGAGGTGGTGGCGTTCCTGCAGGGCGTCGAAGACGAGAACTTCCTGGACGAGCTGGCGAAACTCCCGGGCGGGACCGAAGCACGCGACGCGATCGAGTCCTACCTCGACCGGTACGGAATGCGCTGCGTCGGCGAGATCGACATCACGAGGCCACGCTGGCGCGAGCGCCCCACCACGCTGGTGCCGGTGATCCTCGACAACGTCAGGAACTTCGAGCCGGGAGCCGCCGAGCGGCGCTTCGAGCAAGGGCGGCAGAAGGCGCAGAAGAAGGAACAGGACGTGCTGTCACGCTTGCGGGCCCTGCCGGACGGGGACCGGAAGGCCGACGAGGCCAAGCGGATGATCGACCGGGTCAGAACCTTCATCGGGTACCGGGAATACCCGAAGTACGGCATCGTCAGCCGCTACTTCGTCTACAAGCGGGCCTTGCTGGCGGAGGCCGAGCGCCTCGTGCGGTCCGACGTGCTCCCTGAGAAGGAGGACGTCTTCTACCTCACGTTCCAGGAACTCCACGACGTCGTGCGCTCGCACCAGGTGGATCACCAGCTCATCCAGCAGCGCAAGGACGCGTTCCGGTCGTACCAGGCGCTCACACCGCCCCGGGTCCTCACATCGGAGGGTGAGGCCGTCACCGGGGCGTACCGGCGCGACGACGTGCCGGCCGGCGCCCTGATCGGCCTACCGGTCTCCGCCGGGACCATCGAGGGAAGGGCCCGCGTCATCCTCGACCTGGCCGAGGCCGACCTCGAAGCGGGCGACATCCTGGTCACGACCTTCACGGATCCCAGCTGGTCACCCCTGTTCGTCGGGATCACGGGCCTGGTGACCGAGGTGGGCGGCCTGATGACCCATGGCGCGGTCATCGCCCGGGAGTACGGCTTGCCGGCCGTCGTGGGCGTGGAGCGGGCCACCCGGCTGATCCGGGACGGGCAGCGGATCCGTGTGCACGGAACTGACGGGTACGTCGAGATCCTGCATTGACCGCGCAGAACGCTTCGGCGGCCAACGAGACGGTCGACGCACATGCGCCGCTCACCACGATCAGCACACGCCCGAGGCGGCGTTCAGCGGTCCGTACGGATGCACCGGAAGCCCGGACCGAACCCGCCCTCACGCCCCTCGGGATCAGCCTCCTCGACATCGTCGGTTCCCCGATCGACTGGGCTTCGGCCCATCATGACGAGATCCGTGAGCGCCGCACTCGCTTCGGCCGAGCGACAAACGGAGCCGACGCCGACGAGCGCGACAAGCTCCCGCTCGGGTGCGGCGACGCACGCGGGTGATGAAGGACGTCATCGACGCCGGGGGACACACCGGGATGCCCCGCCGCAGGTCACTGTGTCCCGGCGTGGCATCCGCGCCGGTGTCAGGAGTCGGCGTCTCGGCCGACTCCTTGTCCGGGTGGTGTCAGGTCCCATGCCCCGACCGTGTACGCGGCGGAGCCGACACCCGTGGCACCCATCTGCACGCGCCAGGGCCCGTCGCCGACGGGATACGACCGCAGGGTCAATGTCCGCCCGGCCGCGGTGAAGATCTCCGCGACCGAGTGATCCAGCAGGATCCGCAGGGTCATGTCGGGGCCCTCGGCGGGAAAGCGCCAACTTCCGCCCTTCGCACGGGAGTCGAGGGAAGCGTGGGCGCGGTCGACGACCAGTTCACCGCTGACCAGGTGGTGGACGATGTCGAGGTACTCGGTGCCGTCCCGCGAGGTGAGCAGCCGCAGGCGGCCACCGCGCTCCAGAGTCACGGTCAGATCCGTGGCCCGTGAAACCTCGCCGAGGTCCACCGGCTGCTCTGCGCTCGCCCTGCCCGCTGCGGCGATCCGCCGTTCGCCGCGCAGCGAGAGCAGTTCGCGGGCCGGCCGCTGGACCAGTTCGCCGTCCGGGCCGGGCGTGAGCTCCCGAGGCAGGGAGAGCATGCCCGCCCAGCCGGCCTCGTCGGTCCAGACGCTGGGGGCACCGACGCGTTCCTCGTCCCGGGCCTCCCAGATCCACGCCCACATCAGCCAGCGTCCGTCGGGCGCGTGCAGCAGGGCGGGGGCATAGAAGTCGGGGCCGTGATCGAGGAGTTGGGGCGTCGCCGCGGCTTGGAACTCGCCGTGCTGTTCGCGGCCCGTCCAGTAGATCGCGCAGCTCGCCCCCTCCTGCGGGTCCCAGGCGCTGGCGAGGACCGCGCCGGTGCCGTCGGGGAAGGCCGCGTACTGGGCGCACTCCCAGCCCTCCTCCGTGTTCCGGCCATCCCGCAAGGGGTGCGGCGGACGGGCCAGGAAGATGCCCTCGTACGACCAGTCATCGAGGTCGGCGGAGGCGTACTGCAGGGCGGCGGCGCGTCCGTCCGCGAGGGCCGCGCCGACGAGCATGCGCCAGCTGTCGCCGTCCCGCCACACGTACGGGTCGCGGAACATCGTGGTGCCGTCGGCCGCCTCCGGGATCAGGAGGCTCCCGCGCTTGGTGAAGGTCGTACCGCCGTCGTACGACGTCGCCGAGGTGATCGGCTGATGCCGGCGGTCGTCCCGCTTGGCGGAGTAGAAGGCGGTGAGGCGGCCGTCGTGGGAGACGGCGTTGCCCGACCAGACCCCGCCCTCGTCGTCGCCGCCCGGGGTGGGGGCCAGCGCCACCGGCAGCAGCTCCCAGTGGATCAGGTCGGGGCTGCGGAAGTGGCCCCAGTGCATGTCCGCATGGCGGGCGCTGTGCGGGTTGTGCTGGAAGTAGACGTGGTAGTGGCCGTCGTGGAAGACCAGGCCATTGGGGTCGTTGATCCAGTGTGCCGGCGGACGGAGGTGGACCGCCGGGAAGTGCGTGTCGAGCGCCACCGTCGCCCGGGTCTCGGTTTCAGTCATTGCCGCGCTCGTCGTAACGGCGGCGCACGGCCGCGGCCTGCTTGATGTTCGCCTCGGACTCCTGGAGCGAACGCTCGCCCCGCTGCCGGGTGCGCTCGGCGAGGTGCTCCATGTGGCGCTCGAAGCGGGCCCGGTACCGCTCGCGCATCACGGCGATCTCCTCGGCGACCGCGCCGGACCGCGCGGCGGGCACCGGCATCGGCTGCCCGGCGGGGCGCACCGGCAGGCGCTGCTCCAGCGGCGGGATCGTCGCCTTCGGAGACGGCAGCGTCTGGTACCAGTACGCCGTCGAGGCCCAGTCGTCGGCGAGGTGGTTGCCGTGGCCGTGCTCGATGGAGACCTTGACGCGCTCCTCGAAGCGGACCGGATCGGCCACGTGGAAGCGGTAGTTGACCGAATAGCCGGGCACGTCGGCCTCGTGCAGGATCGCGCCGTGGTACAGGTAGGCGTTCTTCTGCATCCCCCAGGCGTGGTTGAAGTAGTCCTCGGTGCCGGTGCCGTGCAGCGAGGGCGGCCAGCTGGTGGAGCCGTCGGGCAGGAAGTCGTCGTCGATCCAGATCATGTCGTTGCCCTCGCCCCACCAACTGCCCTGCCGGTGATGGACGGAGAGGTTGCAGCCGACGTAGTGACCCCTGCCCTCCGTGTCGAGGACGACGTAGTTGTCCTCACCGGTGACGTCGACGATGTTGACCTCGGGGCTGTTGGTCTGGATGTCGGGCGCCCAGCCGTTGCAGGGGTTGCTGCGGTTCCAGCGGGCGTGGAAGTAGAGGGTGTCCTCGGGCAGGTCCTGCGGGAACAGCTCGTAGTCGATGTAGAAGTACTGCTGGATCGGCAGGTCGTTCTCATTGACCAGCTCGATGCGGGCCCGTTTGTTGAACGGCATCGGCGCCCAGCAGTTCAGCGCCGCGCTGCCGCCGAAGATCAGCGATTCCTCGGGTTTGGCGGAGACGGTGAACAGGGCCGACTGGTAGCTGTTGGGCATGCAGTGGCCGATGCCGAAGAAGTCGCCGAGCGGGACGAGGACGGCGGGCTCCTCCTCGTCGTCCCAGGTGATCCGGATGAGGACCTTGCGGTAGTAGTCCGGGTCCGGCTCCTCCCAGTTGACGCCGAGCGCGTTGTGGATCTCCATCACCGGGGCGACGGTGTCGGCTTCGAGGGGGTCGATCAGGCCGGGGCCGAGGGTGCGGCGGCAGAACTGGGTCATCCAGATGTGCGTGATCCGGCCCGGCCCCTCGAGGTCGGCCAGGACACGGCTGGAGTGCGCGGGGGTCGTCCAGTAGTCCTGGTTGCGGCCCCGCTGGTCCCAGCTGGAGACGCGGGCGGTGCGGGCCCGGGTGGGTCGGGTGAGGTGTTCGAGAGCGTGCGAGGGCATGGGAAACTGACCCCTTCAGTGATGGTTCGCTGAACTCGGGCGGCGGGAGACTGGACCTCTCCCGCCGCCCCCTTGCCGTAGTGGTGGCTCAGGCCGGGCAGCCGCAGGACTCCCGGTAGGTGATCTCCGGCTCCAGACGAATGGTGCGCGGGCGGGCGGTGAGGCTGCCGTCGATGCGGCTGAGCAGCAGCTCCATCGCCGTGGCCCCGATCTCGTGAGCCGGCTGCACGACCGCGGTGATGCCGGGACGGAACAGATCGGTGTGCGGGAAGCCGTCGAACGTGGCGAAGGCGAAGTCCTCGGGCGGGGCCAGCCCCAGCCCCTTGGCCGCCGCCAGCACGCCCACCGCGGTCTCGGTACTGGCGGCCACCACCGCCGACGGACGCTGCTGCCGTAGCACCCCCGTCATGCGTTCGCCGGTGTCGTCCGCCCGGCCACTGCCGGTGACGATCAGCGTGTCGTCGACGTCGATCCCGGCCTCGTCGAGGGCTTCGAGGTAGCCGCGCCGCCGCTCCGCGATGGTGGACACCGCGGTGTCGCCGGCCGCCAGCGCGATCCGCCGGTGGCCGTGCCGTTCCACCAGGTGCAGCACCAGCTCCCGCATGGGCGCGGTGTTCTCCACACCCACCTGGTCGGCCTTGACACCGCCCAGACGGTCGATCAGGACGACCGGTGTGCCCTGGTCGAGCACGGCGGTGACCGCATCCAGGTGGGACCGGGCGACCGGAGCGATGAGGAGACCGTCGACCCGGCGCTCGGCGAGGACCTCCAGCGCCCGTGCCTCCAGCTCCGCGTCCTCTCCCGAGTTGGCCAGGAGCACGGTCAGACCGGCGCTCATGGCCTCCCGTTCGACACCGCGGGCCATCGCCGCGAAGGCCGGTTCGGACACGTCCGTCAGGACCAGGCCGATGGAGTCGGTGCGGGAGCGGCGCAACGCCCGGGCGAGGCTGTCTCGCCGGTAGCCCGTGGCCCTGACCGCCTCCTCGACCCGGGTGCGGGTCTCCTCGCGGACCGGCCGCGTGCCGTTGATGACGTGCGACACGGTGGACGTGGAGACGCCGGCCATCCGTGCAACGTCGGAGATCGTGGCCACTGCCGCTCGCCGCCTCCTCGTGTCGTCGGACCCGGTCCGTGAACGGGTCCGTACCTGCATAACGTCATACGGCCCGCCGGTCCACGTGGTGGGCCGGTTCGCCGTCCGCTCGTTTCGCTCACCGGGAGCCTCATCGGGAGCCAATCGAAACGATTGCGCAGACCTTCGCACGTCGCCACGCAGACCGTCAATGCCTGTGGCCAGCACGCAAGGACAGACTCGGGAAACTTCTCCGTCACGCGGTATTGACACCTCGAAACCAGCGAGGCACCTTTCATCGAAACGTTTGCGTCACGAGCGCAGAGCCGCCCCTATGGCGAGCTTTCGAGCACACCGGACATCCCTCCCGGAACCGACGGCCTGCGTCACGACCGAACATCCCCCGGAGCCCTCTCACCCCCACGCCGGTTCCGCCTCCTCACCCAGTTCCCGGAAGGCAGCAGCACGATGGCGACCTCTCCCCAGCTCGCGCCCCAGACGTCGAGACGGCACTCCGGCATCTCGCGCCGACTCCTGCTCACCGCCACAGCGAGCGCCCTGTTCGTCACGGCCACGGCCTGCGGCTCCGCGGTGAACACGGCGGACGGATCGTCGCCGGACGGTCTGATCACGCTGTCCATGCACAACCCGGACAGCAAGACCCAGGACCCGGCGACCTGGCAGATGGTGCAGGAGTTCAACGAGAAGCACCCCGACATGAAGATCAAGCTGGAGGGCCAGCCGGTCGACCAGCACGAGCAGCGGATGACCATCGCCGCGCAGTCCGGCACGCTGCCGGAGATCTTCTGGGTCTACGACTCTCTCGCCAAGACCATGGTCAAGAGTGACCACCTGCTGGACCTGTCCCCGATCCTCGCCGAGAACGACCTCAGGTCGAAGTTCGCCCCGAGCATGCTCGCCGGCTTCCAGCAGGACGGCGTCCAGTACGGCCTGCCGTACCAGGCGCTGGTCACGGGCTTCTATTACAACAAGGCCATCCTGGACGAACACGAGATCGCCGTGCCGGAGACCTTCGAGGACCTGCTCGCCGCGGTGAAGAGGCTCAAGGCGGCAGGTGTCGTGCCGATCGCGCAGGGCGCGAACAACTCCTCGTTCAGCGTCTGGGCCTTCCTGACCATGCTCGACCGCTTCGGCTACGAGGCGAAGTACCGGGACATCCTGTCGGGCAGGGCGAGCTACGACAACGCCGACTTCCTGCGCCTGTACCGGCACGTGGAGGAGCTGGCGAAGGCCGGTGCCTTCCCCTCCAACATGAACACGCAGACCTACGCCCAGGCCGTCGCCTCGTACACGGACGGCAAGGCGGCCTTCCTGGACGCCGGTGTCTGGGAAGCGGCGAAGATCCAGAAGAGCACCGTGGGCAAGGACACCGGCTTCTGGGCCGGGCCGACCTTCGCCGACGGCGTCGGCGAGCAGAAGCTCGTGATGAACGTCCCGTCGGCGCCGTTCGTCGTCAGCGCCAAAGTCAAGGACGACACGAAGAAGTACGCCGCGGTGAAGGCGTTCATCCAGTTCTACTACAGCGACGCGGGCCAGAAGATCCTCGTCGACAACGCCCAGCCGCCGGTCACCACGTACAAGCCGCGCGTGGACACAGCCAGGAACTCGGTGTTCGCCGCCGTGCTGGCCGAAGCCTCCAAGGCCGGCTGGAAGAGCCCCCAGGCGCAGCCCGACCTGGTCGTCTCCGCGGCCACCGCGAGCGCCATGTACGACAGCTTCTACGGCGTGATGGGCGGCAGCCTCAGCCCCGAAGAGGCCGTGAAGGACGTCCAGAAGACCATCAGGTAGGCATCCCCATGAACTGGCTCACCACACGCCGGAGCTTCGCCCTGATGCTCGCGCCGGCGCTGATCATCTACAGCCTGTACATGATCTATCCGATCCTGTACGCGCTCTACTACAGCTTCACCGACTTCGACGGCGTCTCCGCCAACGGCTTCGCAGGGCTCGACAACTACCGGCAGATGGGCCAGGACGACGCGTTCTGGACGTCGATGCGGAACACCGGGATCATCCTCGGCATCGCCCTGTTCCTGCTGATCCCCCTCGGTTTCCTCCTCGCGATCCTGCTCAGCGGCCGGGTGAAGGGCAGCGGCGCACTAAGGGCGCTCGTCTTCGCCCCGGCGATCATCGCGCCGATCCTCGTCGGCCTGATCTGGATCTTCATCCTGGACCCGAAGATCGGCCTGGTGAACGCCTTCCTGCTGGCGATCGGCGTACCCGCGCATCCGCAGTGGATCGGCGGTCCCACACTCAGCCCGTACTCGATCGGGCTCGTCTACCTCTGGCAGCAGATCGGCTTCGTCCTGACCATCTTCTACGCCGGCCTGCGCATGCTGCCGCGCGACGTGATGGAGGCCAGCAGCCTCGACGGCGCCGGCCGCTGGCAGCAGCTGCGGCACATTCAGATCCCGATGATGCGCGAGACGTTCGGCATCGTCACGGCACTCGTCGTCACCGGCGTCTTCAAGGTCTTCGAGCTCGTCTACGCCCTCACCGGCGGCGGCCCCGTCCACCTCTCCGAGGTCATGGTCAGCTACATGTACCACATCACGTTCACCACCCAGCAGTACGGCTACGGCATGGCCCTGGCGGTGGTGGTGTTCGTGGTCGGCGCGCTCGCCTCCGGGGCAACGTTCCTCGGCAACCGCCGTAAGGGGGACGTCCGTTGAGCACCGACACGCAGGTCGAGAGGTCGCTCGCGTCCTCGGCCGCCCCCACCGATACCCAGCCCAGGCCGCGGCGCCGCAGCCGTGGCCGGATCATCGTCTCGGCGGCCGCCTACCTGATCACCTTCGTGATCCTGTTCCCGCTGCTGTGGATCATGCTGCTGTCGTTCCAGACCAACGACAACATCCTCAACCACCCGTTCAGGCTGACCGACCTCACCCTGGCCAACTACCAGCAGGCCCTGGAGACCCTCAACCTGCTGGTGATGTACAAGAACACGCTGATCCTGGCCGTCGTCTCGGTCACCGTCGGGCTGGTCATCTCCTACATGGCCGCGTTCGCGCTCACCCGCATGGTCTTCCGCAGCGGCAGGCGCCGCACACAGCACACCCTGCGCTTCTACTTCCTGGCCGGCCTCGCCGTCCCGGTCTACATCCTGCTCTTCCCGGTGTACCGGCTCGACATCACCTTCGGCCTGTTCGGCACCTACTTCGCGCTGATCCTGCCGTACATCGCCGTCACGATCCCCTTCAACATCCTGCTGCTGACCGGCTTCCTGCGGGACTTCCCCGAAGAGATCGAACAGGCAGCGGTGATGGACGGGGTCGGGCTGTGGCGGATGGCCTGGAAGGTCGTCTTCCCCCTCATGCGGCCGGTCGTCGCCACCCTGGCCATCCTGAACGTCATCTACGTCTGGAACGAGTTCCCCTTCGCGGTCACCCTCATCAACGACCCGAACATGACCACCGTGTCCCTCGGCGTCTCCCAGTTCCAGGGCGTCTACAGCGTCAACTACGGCGCCATGATGGCGTCCGCCACCCTCGTCCTGCTGCCGCAGCTGGCGATCTACGCGGCCTTCCAGAAGCAGGTCATCGCGGGCATGACCGCGGGCGCCGTCCGCTGACCCTGCCCGCTCGCCCAACTCCCGAGTTCGCGAGGAGTCGTCATGCACCCTGACCAACCACCCGCCCCGTCCCGCCGCACCCTCCTCCGGGGCGCCGCGGCGACGGCCCTGACCGCCGTGGCGTTCCTGTCGGCCGCACCACCCCAGCCGGCCGCCGCGGCCGTCCCGGAAAAGCCCGAGCCCGGCAAGCACGACACCAAGGGACATCCCTACGCCAAGATCGTCGGCCTCCTCTGACCGCCCTGCAAAGCGGACACCTTCGACCGGAAGGACACCCGTGGTCACCACCGTCTACGACGTCACCACCTTCAACGGCAGCGTCTCCCCGTACACCGACATCGGCAAGGTGATCAACGAAATCATCGCCGACATCAAGTCGAACCAGACCACCCAGGACACCAGACCGGGCGCCGTCATCTACATCCCGCCGGGCCACTACGACCTGCTCACCCGTGTCGTCATCGACATCAGCTTCCTGACGATCAAAGGCTCCGGGCACGGCTTCCTGTCCCGGGCCATCCACGACGACACCTCCGACACCAGCAACTGGTTCGAGGTGCAGCCCGGCTCCAGCCACATCCGGGTCAAGCACACCGACGGCACCGACGAGGCGTTCCTGGTCCGGCGTTCCGGGGCACCCGCCGAGGTCGGCCGGCTCAACGGCATCGTCTTCCAGGACTTCTGTATCGACGGCGTGGCGTCCACCAAGCCGTACGTGGAGGGCAACCACAAGATCGGCATTTCGGTGCAGTCGGACAACGACTCGTTCCGCTTCGAGGGGATGGGCTTCGTCTACCTCACCCAGGCCATGGTGGTGAAGGGCGCGGACGCGTGCAGCTTCACCAACAACTTCGTCGCCGAGTGCGGCACTTCGATATCGCTCCCCGGTGCCTCACAGGTCGCGAAGATCACCAACAACTACCTGATCAGCGCCTGGGCGGGCTACTCGGTCTTCGCGGAGAACGCCGAGGGCATCCTCATCTCCGGCAACACCATCCTGTGGGCCTGCAACATCACCCTCATCAACTCCAACCGCTGCACCGTCTCCGCGAACAAGCTGCTGAGCAACTTCCCCAGCATGATCGCCCTGACGAACGGGAGCTCGGAGAACCTGATCTCCGGCAACCACTTCCGCCGGGTGTACGGCGACGGCACCAGCACGCGCTTCGACGACCTCTTCGGCCTGGTCCACATCAACGGTGACGACAACTCCGTCACCGCCAACCAGTTCTCGTTCTCCGTCCCGGCCGCCGGCATCTCCCCGGCCGGAGCCGACCCGACTCTCATCCTCGTCGCGGGCGGCGCCCGGAACTACCTGGCCACCAACAAGATCAAGGCCAACCTCGGCGTCAAGGTCGTCCTCGACTCCTCCTCCACCGACACGAAGATCCTCTACAGCGCCGCGGAGTCCCAGCTCCGCGCGCACACCAACGACTACAAGCTCGTGGCAACCCCCTGACCAGATCACCGAGGCGGGCACGGACGACACGACAAGACTCGCCGCGCCCGCCCCGGCCATGTGCCACGCTCAGAAACCCGGCCGTGCTCCCGCTCCAGGCGGCGTCGCACGCCGGCCTGCGCGGGAACGGTCTTGAGTGGTCAGCGGTCACATTCGAACATGGCAGGCGCCGAGAAACCGTTGCGACGGTCCGATGAGCGGGACAGGGCCTTCGGCCGCGGCGCGGGCCGAGAACACGGTCAGCGGTGCTCGAAGCCGGTCTGCGCGGCGGGGGCGAGGGTGGGTTCGGTGACGGGGACGGCGCCGAGGCCCTGATCGACTGCGGCCGGCAGGTCGTCGGACAACTCGCCCCGGAGGCGGCAGCGTTGGCGTAAACCTGCTCGGGCCGGGAAGCCCCCGTGATCGCTGAGGCGACCTCGCTGCGGCGCAGCACCCAGGCGAGTGCCAGGGTCGGCATGCTCATCCCCGCCTCGTCGGCGATGGGGACCAGGCGCTGCACGGCTTCCAAGGTGGCGTCGCTGTGGACGAGGTCCTGAGACACCGCCGTCTCCACGCTGGCGAACCGGCTCCCTTCCGTAACGGGCTGTCCGGGCTTGTACTTGCCGGTGAGAACACCTTGGGCGAGCGGTGACCAGACGATCTGGGAGATGCCGTTCGCGGCGCACAGGCCGAACACCTCGGCCTCGGGCGCCTGCCACCGCAGCGGCGAGTGAGACACAACGACCGCGTATCGGACCTGTGCCCTGCGCCGCGCCGGTCGACGGTCGATCCGTCGTCCTGCCCTGCTGATCAGACCTGGTGGATCTGCTCGAGGCCCAGGGGCACGGCCGGCGGCAGCGGGGTGCTGCCGCCGGCCGGGAACGACTGGAGCAGGTAGCCGACGAGCCGCCGGGACGCGGCAGCCGCGAGCTGCGGCGGCCCGGCCGTCACGTCCTTGGTGACGCCGTCGATGACCCCGCTGTTGGCGAGCATCAGCAGCGTGATGTCGGCGGGATGGAAATCCGCCCGCAGCTTCCCGGCCTCCTGGGCTCGCCGTACGAGCTCGGCAAGGCCCTGCTCCGCTCGGCTGCGCTCGCGCTCGTAGCCGACGGCATCGGGGAACCGCGACAGGAACGCGGCCGTGAAGCCCCGGTCGGCCGCCTGCATCGCGCACACCTTCTCCACGACCGAGCAGAACCCGCGCCACGGGTCGGGGTCCGCGAGCGCCTCGTCGAGCACCGCGACACACGCCGCGACCTGCTCCGCGAAGACCTCCGTGACCAGCGCGTCCCGGGTGGGGAAGTGCCGGTACAGCGTGGCGGGGCCCACTCCGGCGCGCCGAGCGATCGCCGTGAGCGGCGCGTCGATCCCCTGCGTCGTGAACGCCGCGTGGGCGGCCTCGAGGATCTTCTCGCGGTTGTGCCGGGCGTCGGAGCGCAGCGGCTTGGCGGCGGCTTTCCGAGGGCTCTGAGCAGGCATGTCTCTCACTTCACGATAAGTGGACGGGGTCGCCCGTTTACCACGTTAGCGTCGGGAAGAGGAGCGGAAACCATCCTCCGTCACTTCAGAGACAGGACGATCCCGTGAGCGACATGCGCGCAGCCCTCTTCGACAGCTTCGGCCCCCCGGACGTGCTGTACGAGGGCAAAATCCCGGTCCCGGTCATCGAGCCCCGCGAAGTCCTCGTCCGCGTCCGCACAGTGAGCGTCAACGGGGGCGAACTCGCGGCCCGCGCCGGAAAGCTGCGCCTGGTCACGGGGCGCCGCTTCCCGCAGCGCAGTGGCCTCGACTTCGTGGGCGAGGTGGCCGAGGTCGGCTCCTCGGTCACCGGAATCCGCGAGGGCCACCAGGTATGGGGCCTCCTCGGCCGTACGTTCGGCAGTGCGGCTGAGTACGTCGCGGTCCGGCCCCGGCAGATCGCCCCGGCCCCGGCCGGCCTCACCCCCGACCAGTCCGTCTCCCTCCTCGTGGGTGGCGCCACTGCGATCACCGGCCTGCGCGACAAGGCACGCGTCAGGACCGGAGAACGACTCCTCGTACGAGGCGCGAGCGGTGGCGTCGGCAGTGTCGCCGTACAGATCGGCAAGCTCCTCGGAGCCCGTGTCACCGCGCTCGCGGGCGCCAAGAGCCTCGACTTCGTACGCGAACTGGGTGCGGACGAAGCCCTCGACTACCGGACGACCGGCCCGTCCGACCTGGGCGCGTACGACGTCATCATGGACACGGTCGGCACCGAGCACCCTGTCTACCGGCGGCTGCTCGTGCCGGGCGGACGCATGGTCGCCATCTCGTTCGACTACGACCGCATCGCCGCGAGCCTCGGCTACGTCGCCGGCTCGGCCGTGCACGGATCGCGGCGCGTCCGCTTCTTCAGCGGCAACCCGACGACCTCGTTGCTCGCCGACCTCACGCGGTACGCCGAAGCCGGTTCCCTCCGCCCGGTCGTCGACACCGTCCGTCCCCTCGCCGAGATCGCCGAGGCCCACCGCGCCCTGGAGGCGGGCGGCGTCCAAGGCAAACACGTCATCCAGGTGGCGTGACCCGCATACGCCGCACGCGCCGAGGGCCCGCAGCGCGATCTCGTCCTGGCTCGAATCTCAACGGGCTGCAGCGGCGTGACGCCGTCTTGGCCGCCGGTCCTCCGCTGTGGACAATGACGCCGTTTACCCAGGCGGCGCGGCGGGTGCCCGTACGGACGAGGTCGAGGAGCACCTCGTGCGGGGTGACGTTCCGTTCGGCGGCGATCTCTTGTGCCATGCCCAGCCGCCTCAACGACGAAGTCAACTGGCTCCACGCGCTCTGAGGAGTTGAGGAAGCCTCTGTCTCGCGCGCCGAGGCGGGCTTCTCGTGCCCGGCATAAAAAGGCCCAGCAGCTGCAGGACTGGTACGGCCGACCTGCTGCGAACGCGTGGGCCGACGAGCAGCGCGACGCCTGGCACACCGCATGGCAGGCCTGGCTGGACGCTGCCCGCGAGGTCGAGAACGCCGTGACCGAGCGCGAAGGAACAGGGCACCGCGCGGAACCAGGTCGAGGCGGATGTGCAGGAGGCGCCCTGCCACCCGGCGCCGGCTTCCTAACGGCCCCGTCACGAGGCCTGGTTGGGGCTCAGTCGCCTAGAGGCTAACGCTCCATGATCGTGGTGAGGCTCGAGTGGGCAGCTCCCTGCGCGCGGAATCAGCAGTGGTCTTCGACGTAGAGCATGCGGCGTCCCGGCTCGGCGCGGAACTCGTGAGCCAGGTAACGGCCGGTCGGCGACGTTCCGCCGGGGCCCTTGTACCCATCTTTGATCCGGTCCCAGAGCATGGGACGTTCGGTCTCCGTCGTAAGCCGGGGGCTCGTACCGCCCATGTCCCCCCAGACCACAGGTGTGGTGGCGTCCTTGACGAGCCGACGGACGACGCGCAGATCAAGCCGCTTGCGGTGGAGAACCCAGCTCGCCCCTTCGTCATCGAGGAGCGTCAGGGGTTCTTTGACGCTGTCGGGGTTCACGGGAAACGGCTGCATTCCCTGAGTCTTCCAGAGGCTTCCCTGGGCCAGATGGTCAGCCGGAACTCGGTCTGATGCACACAGTCATGTCATGCGGCCGTTCAAGGCCCACCGGACGTTGACGCGTCGGCGGGCGAGGGCGGAGTGGAAGCGGAGCCGCCGCGACTCGCGCTGCTCCGCTTCCAGGGGCGCGTGCACGAGCGCGACCTGGCACATCACTCCGCCGTCGGCGTCGAGCCCTCAGTCGGGCGCCGCAGCACAGCCTGAAGTGCCGACATGCAGGTGAAACAGTGCTTGTCCGTTGGTTCTCGACTATTGGGCTCTTGCAGTCTCTTGGCCCCACAAAGGGTGCCGGTCTTGTCGGTAGTCAGGACGTGCCACGCAGCTTGTCCTGACACGTCTGGGCCGCACCACATCTCGTGCATCATCAACTCCCGCCAGCTCACGACAGAGGGCACTGCCATTCGAGCACGGCGGGGAGCAGACGGCGTCCCGTGTCTGCCATGTGGGTGAGGCAGGCCGCCCGCTCCAAGAGGTGGGCCGTGTGTCGAGAAGGTCGTGCCCGACGGGACCGCCGCTCGCCCGGAGGTACGGCGCATTCGCGTGCGCGTGCTGCCACCGGGCCCACAGGCGTCGACGTTGCGGTGATGCAGAAATGATGGGGTCCAGTTCATCCGCTGGTGGACTCGAGCACTGCGCGGATGACCTTCTCGGGGTCGTCGGACATCGGTGAGTGCCCGCAGCCCTTCAGCGCGATGTGCCGGGCGCCAGGCAGCAATCGTGCTGCTCTGAGCGCCTGGTGGGGCGGGGTCATCAGGTCCCGTGTGCCCCAGGCGACCGTGACCGGGACCGGTACCTCAGGGGTAAAAGCCCGCAGTCGGTAAGCGCTCGCCGCGCGCCGCGTCGGTTCGAAGCCGGGCGAGCGGGCCAGGTTGCGCAGCGCACCGGCGGCCGCCGCCTCCGGGATCCGCCAAGGCCGTGCGACGAGCTGCCAGAAGGCCAGGGTTCGGCCGATCGGGTGGCCTGCGATCCAGCCGGGGCGTTCGGCGCATGCCCGTGCCATCGCGTGGGCGACGCGGAGTGAGCCGAGGGCGTAGGCGGCCTCGGGGCGGGTCCACAGGCCGACGGGGGACAGTGCGACGGCGCTTCCCGCCGCGCGGCTACGGACGAGTTCCAGCGCGACGGCCGCTCCGAGGGAGTTCCCCACGACGGGTGGGCGGGTGAGGCCGGCGCCGGAGAGCCACTCGGCGACGGCGGCGGCCAGCGCCTCGACGGTGGGCGTGGTTCCGTCCAGGAGCGGGGGGCTGTCGCCGAAGCCGGGGAGGTCGACGGCCACCACCTCGCGCTCGCGGGCGAGACGCTCCAGGATGGGCGCCCAGCCGTCCCGGTCCAGTTGGAGGACGACCACCAAGGGCGGCCCGCTCCCGAGTCGCCGGGACGCCAGTGTCATGTCCGACATAGCTGGCATCGTAGGGAACCGCCCCAGGACACGCACCCGCCCGCGGAAGCACGTCCCCCTCCAACCCGACCGAAAAATGGACCCGCTCCGGGCCTGCCATTCCCGGTGCTGGAGCCGCCGCGACTGGCCTGTCCGGCGCTCGGCACGGGCACGCCACAGGAACCCAGGCCCGTCGCGGGGGTCAGCGGCCCGTGCGCAGTCATCGCCCCCTCCTGGACCCTGCTGCTGGCCGAACCGGCGACTCCGACGTCCACCGATGAACTGGCCCACCCGCAAAGTGCTCTCCGCCGCCAGGGTGTCCCAGCACCTCCCGGCACTGTGCCGCGCGGGCCTGGTCAGCGCCCCACCGAGCGGGCCGCTCCATGTCTACGCCCGCACGCCGCCGCCGAACCCGATTCTTTCGTGCCTGCCTCAGGCCGGACCGTCGCACGGGACGCGTACTCAGTCCTCTGGTGAAGGGGGGAGCCCTGTCATGGCCACCAAGTCGACTCAAGCCGGGCGCGCGGGTGCTACCCCTGGTACTGCGTCAGGTCGATGCCATATACCGCCAGGTCGTAGCCATGGACCGGGTGTCGCGCGGTGCCTTCGGCCTGCAAGCCGAGTTTGTCGAGTACGTTCGCGGAGGCCCTGTCGCCCGTCCGGCGTACGGCGACCACGCGGTCGAGGCCGCGGTCCTGCAGGGCGAACTCCAGGGTGGCGTGGGCCGCTTCGGAGGCGTACCCCTGCCCCCAGAACACCCGCCCGAGCCGCCAGCTGATCGCCGGCTGGCCGGCGACCTCGGCCGGAGCGTCGGCCACGGACAGGCCGACGGCGCCCGCCAACTCACCGGACCCCAGGAGCTCGACCGCGAACATCCCGAATCCTTCCTCGTCCCACTCCTCCTCCCACGCCTCGATGTCCTCGGCGGTCAGCTCCAGGGAGCGCGGCCTGCCGTCGCCGATGCCCTGCATCACCACTGGATCGGCGTGGATCTCGGACAGGGGGAGAAGGTCGTCGTCAAGCCATCGACGCAGGACAAGACGGGGAGTGCGGATCTCGGTCATGGTTCCATCCTGTCGACACGACGGTGAGAGTGCGAACTGCGCCCCCTTGTCCCAGCGGAGGCATCCGCTGCGCCGACCTCTACGGAGCCGTGCTCGCCGAGTTGCGCGGCGACCACCGCGGCCCGACCCACGGGCTACTACGGACATGCCGCTCGGCGCGCAACCGACTAGGCGAGACGTATCGTCTTGTCAAACCGCTCAGTGTGCCGTACCGTCCTTCGCATGGGTTCCCTGTGAGACAGCCGGCGCCGACCGCGTAGAGCACCGTTCAGCCGTCGTCGCGCCTCGCGTGCAGCCATCCACCCCGATCCGGCCCGGGCTGAAATCCGCGCGGCCAGGAGGGATCCGATCTTGCACACCTCACAACTCACCCTTTCCCACGTCACCAAGCGCTACCCCGGCCACACCGTCCTCGACCAGGTCTCCTTCACACTGAAGCCGGGCGAGAAGGCCGGGCTCATCGGTGACAACGGCTCCGGCAAGTCCACCCTCCTCAGGCTCATGGCCGGTCAGGAGCGCCCGGACAACGGCGAGGTGACCGTGACCGCCGCCGGCGGCATCGGCTATCTGCCGCAGACCATCCCCCTGCCCCCGACCGCCACCGTCCAGGACGCCGTCGACCTGGCCCTTGCGGACCTGCGTGCCCTGGAGGGGGAGCTGCGCCGGGCCGAGCAGGCGCTCGGCGACGGCGAGGACCCTGCGGCACTCGCCGCGTACACCGCGCTCCTCGGGCGCTATGAAGCCAGGGGCGGCTACGGCGCCGACCACCGGGTGGACATCGCCCTGCACCACCTCGGCCTGCCCGCCCTCTGCCGTGAGCGCCGACTCGGCACCCTCTCCGGCGGCGAGCGGTCCCGTATTGCCCTGGCCGGCGTCCTCGCCGGCCGCCCGGAGCTGCTGCTTCTGGACGAGCCGACGAACGACCTGGACGATCAGGCCGTGCGGTGGCTGGAGACGCAGCTACGGGCGCACCGCGGCACGGTGCTCGCCGTCACCCACGACCGCGTCTTCCTCGAGCGCCTGACCACCACGGTCTTGGAAGTCGAGGCGGGAAAGGTCACCCGCTACGGCGACGGCTACACCGGCTACCGCACGGCGAAGGCGGCGGAGCGCCACCGCCGGCTCCAGGAGTACGAGGAGTGGCGGTCCGAGCTGGCCCGCAACGAGCGGCTGGCCGCCGGTCAGGCCGCCCGCCTCGACACCATTCCGCGCAAGGCGCCGCTGGCCAACTTCGGCCACGGCGGCTTCCGCGCCCGCGGCCGGGCGCACGGCGCGATGGCCCGCATCCGCAGCGCCCGCGAGCGGGTCGAGCGGCTGACGGCAAACCCGGTGGCGCCGCCGCCGGACCCGCTGGCCTTCACGGCGCGGATGAGGACGGCGGGGGACATCGCGGGGGGCAACAAGACCGCTTCCGTGGAGATCCCCGCCGTACAGCTGTCCGACGTACGCGTAGGAGACCGCCTCCACCTGGACTCCCTCACTCTCGACCGCAGCGGCCGGCTTCTCGTCACCGGCCCCAACGGCGCCGGCAAGACGACGTTGCTGAAGCTGCTCGCCGGTGAACTGCGGCCGGACGGGGGATCGGTGCGGGTGCCGGGCCGGGTGGGCCATCTGCGCCAGGACGAGACGCCGTGGCCGCCGGACCTGACGGTGGCCGAGGCGTTCGCGCTGGGCCGCGTGGGCTCTGCCGACGAGCACGCCGATGACCTGCTTGCCCTCGGCCTCTTCCGCCCGGCGCAACTGCGCTTGCGCATGGGCGAGCTGTCGTACGGCCAGCGCCGCCGTGTGGAGCTGGCGCGACTGGTCTCGGAGCCCGTCGACGTCCTGCTGCTCGACGAGCCGACGAACCACCTGTCGCCGGCGCTGGTCGAGGAACTGGAGGAAGCGCTGACCGGCTACTCGGGGGCGATCGTGCTGGTCACCCACGATCGCGCACTGCGGACACGGTTCCAGGGCAGGCATCTGGAGCTGCCGGAGACAGCGGAAATCCGGGTCGGGTGACAGTCGGCCCGTGTTCTATCGGACTGCCACACCGTCGGCTCCCGACCACGGGAGCGCAGTCAACTCCATCCGACCGGCATCGAATCGATCGCCTTCCTCCGGCCGACTGGGACGCTCACAGTGGCCAGGGTTGTGTCTCCATCGGAGATCGGAGATCGGAGATCGGAGATCGAAGGCTGGCGCTGCGAGTTGTAACGGGCAGCTTCCGCAGCCTTCCGCCGCCGGACCTGACCGCAAGACGACGCCGCCCCTCCCGCAGACGCGGGGGAGAGGCGGCGTCGTCAGGCGGCGGGGGCGGGCGTCTCGGGCAGGTCGCGCGACGTGTGTTCGTTCACCGCACATCCCCTCCGGTCAGGGGCGGTCATCAGACGCTGGGTAGCGCCTCAGGTCCGGTCGCCGCGTGCCCGTTGCTTCCGGCCTGGCCTCGCAGCGCTGATTGGAAGTGCTGCGCCAGTTCCCGCTTGAACGCATCCGTGTCGCCTTCCAACGCGACTGCGGCCAGCCTCGCGTGCTCGACGGCGATGTCGTGCAGGTCGCTGTAGGACGGGTGGTCGACCAGGAGGTAGAGGCGCAGCTTGGTCTCCCAGCCGCTCCAGAGGCTGCGCAGCGTCCCGTGTCCCGAGAAGTCGTAGAACAGCCTGTGGAACTGAAGGTGCGCATCGACGCTGGCCGGGATGTCGTTCTTCTCGGTCGCGCGGTGCAGTTCCTCGATCGTCTGCGTCAACCTGGGCTGCTCGGGCCCACGGAGCGCTTCGATGGCGAGCTCCGCGGCATAAGGCTCGACGAGCAAGCGGATCGAGGCGATCTCGGCGATCTCCTGAGCGCTGACCTCGACGACGAACGCCCCCCGGAACGGGACCTTCACGACCAGGCCTTCCTCCTCGAGCCTGGTCAGCGCCTCGCGCAGCGGGGATCGGCTGATCCCGAGATCCGTCGCGATGTCCCTTTCACGCAACTGTCCACCGGGAGGCACAGTCCCGTCGAGAATGGCTCCACGCAGCACGCGGTAGACACCCTCCGGGGTCGTCGTCCGTTCCAACCCTCCGAACTTGGGGTCCATCCCGGTCACCTCTCTGGTCGGTTGTCGACCACACAGGTTACAGCTCGGCCACGCCGCACGGCGCCATCGGGCGGGACCCCAAGCAGGGCGGTGGAGGACCGCCCGGTCAAGGGCGCGGCAGGCCCAGGAGGACCGGCAGGTCAGCGATGTCTGTGATCCGCTCGTACCCGAGCCGGCCGCAACGGCGGCATGGCCACCACGGGTTTGTCGATCGGGTTCCGCGACGCGATCTCCCGCTACGGCTTCGACACCGCCAAGCGGTATCTGATGGCCTACCACGACGCGGTCGACACCCCGCGGGCTCGGGTAACGAGGCCCCGGGGCCCGTCAGCTGAGGAACCCGCGGGCGTCGACCGGCCCCCGCTGCAGCGACGTGCCTGCACATGCGAGGAATCCGTG
>NZ_WWIQ01000021.1:345792-346345 GCF_009862985.1 Streptomyces sp. SID5464
GAGGAATCCGTGGTACTCGTTGAGCTTGGACAGGACGGCCTTCGTGCCGGCGACGCCTCCGTAGCCGAGTTCGGGGCTGCCTTCGCGGCTGAGGGCCTTGGTGCCCGCATCGAGGATGAGCTGGTCGGGGACCCAGTCGCTGACCACGGTGGCAGCGACGAACAGCGCGATCTGGTCGTCCGTGCAGGCGCCGAGCCGGGTGTTGTTCAGGTCGCAGAAGACGTACTCGCCGGGACGGATCTCGGTGATCACGCTGCTGGTGGCGAACTCGACGGTGGGCGTGGAACCGGCGCTGACCACCGCTGCGGTGATGCCGACGCCGGCGAGGCTGCGTACGGCGGTGGTGAGCGCGGCATCCTGGTCCTGCGCGGCGCGCTCGCGAGCGTCCCGGCCGGAACTGCCGTGACCTGGATACGTGAAGACGCCCACCGGCACCAGGCCGCGCTTGCGGGCGGCGAGTGCGAGGTCGCCCGCAAGCTCGGGCGGGGCCCCGGAACGACGGGCGCCGCAGTCGACCTCGACCACGACCTGCAGTCGGTCCGGTTCGTCTCCC
>NZ_WWIQ01000022.1:0-1613 GCF_009862985.1 Streptomyces sp. SID5464
ACTGATCGTTTCAAAATGAGATGCGCAGGCTGCGGTGGCACATCGGGCTGCCAGCAAGGTCGAGCAGATATGGACTAGCGTGTCGGCCATGTGGACGGACGACTGGTTGGCCGACACCCGAACCTCCTACGACACGGCCGCGGTTGGCTACGCCGACTACGTGCGCGATGCCATCGACCGGCTTCAGTACCTGCGTGCGGCTCTGGCGTTGTTCGCCGAAAGTGTGCGTGCCGCGGGCGGCGGACCGGTGGCAGACATCGGCTGCGGCCCCGGTCACGTCACTGGCCACCTTCACACTCTCGGCGTCGACGCCTTCGGCATCGACCTTTCTCCCGGAATGGTCGCGGTTGCCCGGCGCGACCATCCCGGCCTGCGGTTCGAGGTGGGCTCGATGACGGACCTGGACCTCCCTGACGCCTCGGTCGCCGGATTGCTGGCCTGGCAGTCGTTGATCCACATCCCCGATGATGAGGTGCCGTCTGTGATCGGGCACTTCCATCGGGCACTGCGGCCGGGCGGACCGCTGCAGCTCCTGTTCCACGTCGGCGACGAATCACGACTGAAGACCGAGGGCTACGGCGGCCACCCGATGAAGGTCCATGTCCACCGTCGTCAGCCGAGCCAGGTGGCCGCGTGGCTGCGCGACGCTGGATTTGAGGTCGAGGCCCAGATGCTGCTTGCCCCCGAAGAGAAAGCATCGCAAGCGATTCTTTTCGCACGGCGTAGCTGATCGTTGAACAGCACGTTGCGCTGCGGGTCTTGTGTCAGGCGACCTTGGTCGACAGGCTGTCCGCGTGCGTGCTGATCTTGTTCCTGACGACCTGTGGGAGCGGGTGGCTCCGATGTTGCCGCCCGCTCCCGAGCGGCGGCACCGCTACCCGGGCAGACTGCGTGTTCCCGATCGGGCGGCCCTCGCCGGTGTCATGTACGTGTTGCGGACGGGCGTCGCCTGGCGCGACGTCCCCGCGGAGACCGTTGGCTGTTCCGGGGTGACGGCCTGGCGCCGGCTGCGGGACTGGACGGAGGCCGGCGTGTGGCCCCGTCTGCACGCCACCTTGTTGACCGAGCTGCGTCGCGCCGACCTGCTGGACTTGGACGACTGCGCTGTAGACGGTTCGCATGTCCGGGCGCTCAAAGGGGGGATCACGTCGGGCCGTCGCCTGTTGACCGCGCCCGTCCCGGTTCCAAACATCACCTGATCGTCGACCGTCACGGCACACCGCTTGCCGTCAGGCTGACCGGCGGGAACCGGCACGACGCCACCCAGCTCCTGCCGCTGCTGGAGGCAGTCCCATCGATTCGTGGCCTCCGGGGACGACCTCGCCGTAGACCCCACCGCCTGTATGCCGACCGGGGCTACGATTTCGACAAGTACCGCCGCCTGCTATGGAAGCGTGGCATCAAGCCGATGATCGCCCGCCGCGGCGTCGCCCACGGTTCCGGGCTGGGTAAAGTGCGCTGGGTGGTCGAACGCGCCTTCGCCTGGCTGCACCAGTTCAAACGACTTCGCATCCGCTATGAACGACGGGCCGATCTCCACCTGGGTCTGCTCGAACTGGCCTGCAGCATCATCTGCCTCCGTCGCCTGCGAACCTCATTCTGAAACGATCAGT
>NZ_WWIQ01000022.1:1755-27158 GCF_009862985.1 Streptomyces sp. SID5464
CCTCCGTCGCCTGCGAACCTCATTCTGAAACGATCAGTAAGCCCCTCGCGGAGTACCTTCTGGACGATCTGTTCCTCGAGGATCCGCGTTGCGGCAACGTAGTCGTATGCGTGCGGCCGGCCCTCAACTGGCGTGAGCGGGTAGTCCGGCAGGTAGCCCAGTTTGCGAGCCCGCGCGAGCCAACGGCTGGCGGTGATCCCGCTGACTCCCCACGTGTCCTGGATGACCTGCCGAGGAGCCCGACCCGTCAATTCCGCATCGACGGCGAACCATGCGACCTGGACGAAGTGTCCCGCGGGCCAGGACCGACCGACCTTTACCGACTGAATGCGGGCTTGGGCGTAGACGTCGCCGACCTTGTTGTTCCACTTGGTCCGTAGAGCGCTCTTGACCCTCCCCAGAATGGTTCCTGTCGGCGCGCGACGGACGGTCTCCCGGGTGATCGCCTCAGGCTTCTCTGGGTCTCGGGGCACGATCGACAGCCTCGTGATGGCCGGCTTCCCGGCCACCATCCGTCCTTCGACGGAGTAGACCCAGGGGCCTGGGATGTCGGAGTAGGTGACATCGACAGCCTCTGAGCCGTTGGCGAAGGCGTAAACCCATCCCCAGGTTCCGTCCCCGGCAATGGACATCGCTTCAGTGGGCTCGTCGTCCACGATAGTGATAACCCCCCCTCCGTGTTGTCGCCGTCAAAGCCTAGTGTTTGGCGGCCGCAGCCGGAAGGCTTGGAAGCACAAGGGCACCTCCTGAACAGGTAGTTCGAGGGATAGGCCGATGGCATTCCAGGGAAGGACAGCAGCGTGAGTGCAGGGGAAGGCGGCTCCGGCAGCGAAGGACTGCCGCTGCGGTGGGTGGTCATCCTGCTGGCGAGCTTGATCGGCGGGGTGGCAGTCGGCCGCGTGGAGGGGCTGGGGGCCGGCGTAACGGTCGCGATTGGGCTGGCAGGGTTCCTTCATCTGGTCATGCGCTCATAGACCGTCCGCGCCGGCTGAAGTCGGCTGCGCAGCACCGTGGGCCCTCTGATGAGTCTCAGAGGGCCCACGGTGCTGGAAGTAGAAGACTCGCTCCGGTCCAGTCCCTCACTCGCCCGTGAGAGACCAGGGGTTGGCGAGGGGGAGCTGGCCGTTCATCGCGGCGTCGCTGTCGGCGTTGACGAGGGCATCGGCGATGTGTCGTCGCAGGATCGGGTCGCTGATGCTGTCGAGCTCGCGCCAGGCGGCGTCGGAAACCTCTTTGGTCTGGAGGTTGCCGGTGTCGGCGGTGGTGCGGAAGAGGAAGCGGAAGTCGAAGTGCTGATGGGTGGGCTCGTCCTGCTGAGGTTTCCCGGTGCCCGCTGGGGCCTGCCCGCCCACTCGCCGAGCGGGGGCCTCGGAACAGCAGCAGCCGGGCGCCGGAGGTGGTCCGGTAACTGGTGTCACTGGTCAGCCTGGCCTGACCCCTGCCGGGCCGCATCGTGACCGCCGGCGGGCTGTCCGCCCGGACCGAGCGATCCGAGCGGCTCGCCGACCTCACCGCCGCAGCTGGCGCTGGCACGTATCTGTGCGGGACCGGCGGGATGACGTATCTCGACCCGGCCCCGTTCACCGCCCGCGGCATCGCCGTCGCCCCGTTCCTGCCCCCGGCCGCCGGGATCTGGGCCTCCGCCCGGCGCGTCACCGCCTTGTGGGCCCTGGCCCACCTCGGCCCGGCCTCGCTGCCCGGCTCCGGGCCCTCGCCGGAGCCCTGGACTCCCTCAAAGCTGCGGCCTGAGCACCTATTGCTGTACTTCCCCCCTTCTCGAGGGGGGAAGTACAGATGAAGGTCGTGCACCATCGCGCACGGACCTATGTGCTCAGCCGTCCGTTCGAACGGGACCGTGTTCTGTGGCGGGAGCAGGGATCGAGGCCAGGCGCCGGTTGCTGCCGAGCTTCTTCTTCAGCGCAATGTTCTCGTGGTAGAGGTTCGCGGTCACCGCGGCCAGCGCGTCGAGCTTGCCCTGGGCCTCGGTGACTTGGGCCTTAGCCTCCCGCAGCTGCTTACGCAGGTCGGTAATCGTCTCGTCGCGCTGCACTTCGCCGGGGGTGCGAAGCACCGGCCGGGCGACTTTGGCGTCCCACTCGGCCAGGATCACCTCGGCCCGGTGGACGGTCGCGTGGCTAACCTGGGCCTCGCGGGCAAGGTTCTCCTTGGTCAGGGCACCGTTGGTGTGCAAGGGCTCACCGGCCAGCAGCCGGGCCATGGCTTCACGGAGTTTCGTTGCGGTCGCGGCGGATACCGGCATCAGTGGGCACCTTGCAGGTTGGCGAATTGTGCGGTGACCGACTGCACCTCGGTGAGACGGATCTCTATGGACTCGCGCCGCGGCGGGGAGAGCCGTTCGCGTCGCAGGGTGTCTTGCAGGTCGCCCTCTTCGGCGATCCAGTAGGGGGCGTTCTCCAAGGTCAACACCGAGTTGCGGCATTTGCCGGGCTGACACGCGCCGAGCAACGGCTGCTTGCCCCGCTGCTCGGGCGGGAGCTGGTTTTGGCACTCGGCGGTCGACGCCTGCCACAGACAGTGGTTGATCGTGCCGAAGTGTAGCTGGGCGAACTCGTCCCGCAGCAAGCTCACCTGCATCCGTTCGTCCGCGATCTGTGCTTGGAGGTGCGGGTCGCTGTCCATGGCCTTGATGACCTTGTCCAGGCCGGCATGGAGCCTGGCGGCGCCGGGGCCGACGGCGACCGGATCGCCCTGTCGGCGAGCCTTGAGGAGTTCGACGAGCCTGCGGGCGGCGGCCAGTTCGAGCTGGTTGTCGAACTCCTTGCTCCAGTTCGCATCCATCCTTCCGTAGCCGCCGGTGACCCGGTTGGCCAGGGCCCGGCGGGCGGCGTGCTTGAGCTGGATTCCGAGCGCGATCTCCCCATCGGGCTGCTGGGCGGTGATGATCGCCATGGTCTTGCGGAACATGTGCGGTCGCACCAGCCCTTCGGGGATGGGCTCCAGTCCGGTCCGGTCCAGCGTCTTGTTGATGTTCTCGATGAAGAAGTCGATGTCGCGGAAGGCATCGAAGCCCGCGCGGCCGCGTGTTCCCTCCGGCAGGAACCCGCTGGGCGGGGCCAGGGTGGCGAAGATGTGGCTGTCGTGCCAGGACAGGCGTTCGGCGACTGCCACGGCCTGTGCGACCGGTTCGGTGATCCACCACTTGAGGCGGGGCCGGGATTCGTCGTGCTTGACCTTCCTCGAGGCGATCGCGGGAGATCCGTAGTGCTCGACGATGGAGTTCCGTTCGATCTCCTGCAGTTCACTGTCGCGCATCAGCGTGAGGGCGGCGATGAAGACGTAGCAGGCGGCTCTGACCATTCGCAGGGCGTGCTCGAGGTCGCCGTCCTCGATGTAGTCGGTACGGTCCTCGGTGATCGCCTCACGCACCCACTGCTGTCGCTGCCGGGTGCGGGCAGTGCCGCTGGTGAAGACGTTCGCCCGGGTCACCGTGCCGAATACGCGGCTTTCCAGGGTCAGCCAGACCGGCTCTCCGGCCGGCCCGTGGACGCTGGACTCCCGGCGGACCGGTATGCGGTTGGCCGGGTCGGCCAGCCATTTCTTGACCTGGGCATCAAGGTCATCGGGCCGCCGGTTGCGGCCGCGGACGGGCTGGTCAACGACGCCCAGAGCGGCCCGGCCTTCCTTGGCCGTGACGGGCCGGACCCGGCCTGCATCGGCCAGCTGCTGCACCATCCTCCGCCTCATCTGGTGCCGGCCCGAGTCCCGGCCGGTTTTGAACACGCCCTGGCTGACACCGCCCGTCAGCCACAGGCTCAGCGTTGACCACATCACCGTGCCCGCCGGGTATCCACGGAAGTCCCTCGCGTGAACGGGCACCAGGGAAGCAGGGTCCTGCACCCAGGCGGCGAGCTTCACGTCGATGTCCCGAGCCCGATGGGTCTGGTGCCGTATCCCGGCAGAGGCCGCCACGGCGGCGGCCTGCTGGTCGCGGCGTTCAAGGATCTGCGGAGCCATGTCATCGATGTAGAACCAGGCGGCCCGCAGGAGCGGCCACCAGATGGCCGGGGGAATCGACGGGGTGGACAGCTCACCGGTGTATGTCCGCTCGGCCACCTCCGCAGCCGACTTCCCCGGCCACGGGTCCTCACTCAGGCCGCCTCCGGTCAGCAGCGGGGCGAAGTCCAGCAGGCGGCGAATGGTGAGAACATCGTTGGCCAGGGTCGACGTTCCAGACGTCAGCGCGTGATGGTCGAGGTAGTCCTGCCAGTCCTCCGCCGCCCACGCGGCCAGATCGTGGGGCATCTGCTGTTCGACCGCCCATGTCGCGATGAGCCGCATCTTGTCGCACATCTGCCTGACCGAAGGCAGGCTCCAGTTCTCGGCCCGGAAGAACAGGCCGGCATCCCGGAGGATCTTGTGGCTGGAGTTGAGCATCCCGAAGGCGATCTCGCGCGTCCGCAGGTTCCAGAGCGGGTCCGTGGGAAACGACGCCCGCCAGGCGCTCTTCACCCGGTTCGCCGGCCGTCGAAGGCAGTCGCCGGGCCAGTACCCGCTCTGCCCGAAGAGCGGGACCTCCGCTCCGGGGATGAGGTTGCGGCGGCCGCCGAGGACGGGTGTGTCGTCGGGGATGGTCTGCGAGGGCAGAACCTGGAAGGCGGCGGCAGTTGTCATCGCTCGTACTCCGTTCGCATTCCGAGCGGCAGGTCGAGGCGGAACTTGCCCTCCTCGATCTGCCGGCGGGCCTCTGGAAGCTGTTCCGCGCACTCGGCGAACACTTCCTTCAGTGCGGCTGCCTGAACGGCCCAGGTGGCCTGCCAGACCGGTGGGGCCAGCACCTTGCGCATGTGGGCGATGTGGTCGTCGAGCATCAGCAGCCGGGGCAGCTGCGAGGTGAACACGATCGCGTTCGGGCAGATCATGCACATTGCCGGCGCGACGTGGCAGAGCTTGCCCTTGGGTGTGTGCGGGGAGTCGTGGGGATCGCGGCAGTTGACGACACCCATGTCGAGTTCTCCGTGCTGCAAGGCTTTCCCCTGCTCAGGCGAGATACCCAGCTCAGCGGCCGTCTCCGGCTCCGTAAGCATGGCCTCGACCCCCTCGGTGACCAGCACGGGCTTGCCAGGCTTGATCTTGTTGAAAACTCCGCGCTGGGCCCGGTTGACCGCCCGGCCTGCCAGGACGTGCGCGGTCGTGCCGTGCGCGTAGTGGCCCCGGAACACTTCTATGTGGTGGTCGTCCCCTGCCAGGTCGCTCAGGCTGCCGCCCAGAGCGGCGACGCGCGTGGTCTTCGACGTCTTCCGCAGCCGCCGCACGTCGTGCGGCTCGGAGATCTTCGCCGGGTCGCCTTCCATATCCGGATGGGTGGCGATCCAGTCGGTGAACCGGCGCCCCGGGCGCTTGAAGATCGCCCGCCCCGCGGCCATGCGACGCCGGTAGTCGGTGGACTCGACGGCAGTGAACAGCCACGGATCGGTCTCGAATACCTCCCGGGTCAGGGTGTTCACCGCGATCAGGCGCCGCAGCAGTCCGGGGACGTCCCAGTTGCCGGTGCCGGGGTAGACGGACTCTCCAGGTGCCTCGTCCTCGTCCAGAGGCCGCTCGCTCTCCCGCGGCCCGTCGTTGCCGTGCAGATGCGGACGGACCCGCTGGGCCCGCAGTTTGGTCTGCAGCACCCGGACCCCTTCATCGCTGAACTCCAGGTCGTCCAGACAAAGATCGTGCACCTCCTCGGAGGTGGCATCGCCCATGGCCAGCAGGAGCAGGACCCGGAACGGCTGCAGGTCGAGTTCGTTGGGGAACAGCAGGCCGCTGACGGTGGTCATCACGCCGTACTTTCCGCCGAAGCGGGCCATGTAGAGGGGGTCGGCCGCTATGGCCCTTACCGGCTTCGGCCACCACTTGAAGTGCGCCGGGAGATGCGACAGCAGGGCGGGCATGTCGAGCACGCCGTGCCGGGCCGCCCAGACCAGATTGGGCAGCGACCGCCAGCCTCCACTGCGCGGGTCCTGGCCCTCAGCCAGCAGAGCCCGGCCCACGGCGAGCCGCTTCTCCAGGGCCCGGACATCAGCCTTGGCACCGTCCAGCAGAAGCAGACGCTCGTGATTGGCGAACTCGTCCAACGGCTCGCTCGAGCCACCCCGGAACGTCGGCGGCCCTTCCGCCCGCCGCCGCAGGCGCTCGGGCACCTTCGCGTCCCGGACCGCCCTGTGCTCCACTAGAGTCAGCAACAAACCGGCCAACACGTTCGGCTGTCTCGAAGTCGGCTCGTAGCGGGTGACGAGATCTTCCTCCCACTGGTAGATCACCTCGGCCAAGTCGATGGGACCGCCATCCAGCCGGGCTTCATCCGGATCGAGGCCGATGGCCGCAAGATGCGTGCCAGCGAACGTCAGAAAACTGCGGATTGCGGCGACGTAGTTGCCACTGAAGGCCAGACCCGCCTTGCGGTGATAGTCCAGCCAGGCATCAGCCAACTGGCCCGCCAGCAGCGAACACCCGAACTCCGCCGGATCGATCCGGTGGGCCATCCGCTGGTGCCGGTAAACGTAGACGAGTTCCCGGACCCCGATCCGTCCAGGCGGCGCCAGCGGCGCGACGGCAGCGGCCGGACGCTGTCGGCTCCTGCGTTCTCCCCGGCGGGGCATCAGGCAGCCCTCCCCTGCGTCAGCCGGGCCGCGTAGTCGGCGTAGGTGGTGTCCTGGGCATTCCAGTCCGCGATCGCCCGGGCGACCAGCAGGTTCGTCTTGCGGATGTAACGCAGGTAACGCATGGTCGACGTCGCCTGGCGATGGCCGAGCAAACGCTGAACCGTCAACTGCGGCGACCTGCTGATGTGATCGGCCAGGTACGCGGTGTGCCCGCCCAGCCGCCGCAGCTCCGCCTCCTGCTCCGCCACCAGCTCGGTCAGCAACTGGAGCATGAAGATCGCGAACGTGTGACGCAAGTCGTGGATCTTGAATGCCCGCGGCACCACCGTCTCGAGCTTGTGTTCCTTGCTGATCCGCAGGGCCCGCACGTGGGCGTCCTCGAAGATCTGATGCCAGCGCTGTGCGGAGAGCATGCGCCCGCCGCGGCCGACGAACAGCGCCATCGGTTCCAGACCCCGGTCGCCCTCGATGACCGCGATCCGGCGCGTAGCCACGTCCATATCCTTGATCGTGAAGGTCCGCCGGCGACCGTGCAGGACTCCGCTGAGTTTGCCCTGACGGGAGTTGATGTCGTCGACGACGAAGAGCTCTGCCCGGTGACGGTGCAGTGTGCGCGCGGCCTCGTGCACGATCTTCGCCCGCTCTGTGCGCCGGTAGAAGTCGATCTCCCGCAAGGTGGCGTGCTGGATCTCCACCGTGCGAGGCAGCTTGTATTTGGCCATCTCCCTCAGGTCCACCAGCGCAGCCGAGCCGTCCGGGCGCGGCGTCCCGACCTCAATGTCGAGCAGGGTGCTGAACTCCCGCAGGCGCATCCCGGTCGTCACCGCCAGCTCTGCCGCCGCGCTGTTGCGCAACGGTGCCGCCCCACGGAAAGACCGGTCCGCCCGCTCGTCCGGCAACAGGCCGCGAAGCCCCACCTGCTTCAGGAACCGCCACTGCGAATAGGTCAGATGGCGGACGTCGAGATCGTTGACGACGGACACGGACAGAACGTCCTTGCCGTCCTTGCGTCGGTGATACGGGCGCCGGTCCAGCAGCCTCGCGTCCTCGACAGCCCACTCGTAGAAGTTGTTGATCGCGGCCCGCCGCCGCATCCACGTGGCCGCCGACACCGGCTCGTCCTGGTACTCCATGAGCTCGTCCCGGTAGGCGACGAGGTCATCCTCCGTGGCCGACAACAGATCCGTCGGCGGGTCCAACTGCCCAAGGAAGTCGGCCAGATCCATGAGGTCGTACGTGTAGTCCTGGAGCGACCCCGCATCCAGGCGCTTGGCCATATCGAAGAAGCACGAGGTCAACGGCTCCAGCGGACGCATATCCGACCCCAGGAAGAACGGCGTGCCCTCCTTGAGCGCCCCCTTGCGGGTCACGTACTCGACCCAGTCCAGATCCACACCGTCCACGGCACCCGCGTACCGGCGCACTTTGGCGTGCGACACGAAGAAGTACTCCACGAAGCCCCCCACCCCTGAGACATCAATAATCACTTGAACCTAACAGCCATCCGTGGTGTACCACTGAGACATTGAGATATCTACCAACCCTTGAGCTAACCCGCGCCCTCCTGATTGGCGGGTCTGGTCTCCAGCCGCACCACGTGCGGATGGTCCGGCCGCAGTTCCGCCGAGTCCTCGGCGAGGACGATCCGCTCGTCCGGTCCCACCAGCCCCAGAAGGGCGCTCAGCAGCGTCGTCTTGCCGCTGCCCGTGCCGCCGCTGACGAGGAAGGACAGCCGGGCGTCGAGCAGCGCGCGCAGCACGCGGTCACCGCCCGGCGGCACCGTGCCCGCCGCGACCAGCTCGCCGAGCGTGAAGGCACGCGGCCGCACGACTCGCAGCGACAGGCAGGTGCAGCCCACGGCGACCGGCGGCAGCACCGCGTGCAGCCGGGTCCCGTCGGGCAGCCGGGCGTCGGCCCAGGGCCGGGCGTCGTCCAGCCGGCGCCCGGCCACGGCGGCGAGGCGCTGGGCGAGCCGTCGTACGGCCGCCGCGTCCGGGAAGCGCACCGGCGTGAGCTCCAGTCCGCCGCCCCGGTCCACCCAGACCCGGTCCGGGGCCGACACCAGCACGTCGGTCACCGACGGGTCGGCGAGCAGCGGCTCCAGCGGCCCGCTGCCGACCAGCTCGGACCGCAACTGCGTGGCGGCCCCCAGGACTTCCGCGTCCCCGAGCACCCGGCCCTGCTCCCGCAGGGCCTGTGCCACGCGCGCGGGGGTCGGCTCGGCCCCGCTCTCGGCCAGCCACCGCCGCACCCCGTCGAGCAGTTCCGCGCCCTCCAGTCCGGCCAGGGTGCTCACGCCGCACCCGCCTCGACGAGCGCCCGCTCCCAGAACTCCTTGCAGAACCGGGCGAGCGGTCCGCGCGGGGCGGCGCCCGGGGGTGCCGTGCCCTCGTCCGGGCGCAGCAGCTCCGGCTCGACCGGCACCTCGCCGACCAGGGGCAGTCCGAGCAGCCGGGCCACTTCCCGGTCGTCGAGCCCCGGCGGGTACGGCCCGCGGACCGCCACCCGCAGATCGCGCAGGACCATGCCGACCGCGGACGCCACCCGCCCGGCGGCCGCGACGGCACGCAGCTCGGCGGGCACCACCAGCACGCCGACGTCGAGCTGGGTGAGGGCCTCGGCGACGCCGTCGTCGATGCGGCGCGGCAGGTCGACCACGACCGTGCCGCCCCGGCGCCGGGCCGCGGCGAGCACCGCGCGCACCGCCTGGGGCGGGACGGCGATCCGGTCGCCGCGGTCCCAGCTGAGCACTCGCAGCGAGTGCAGTTCGGGCAGCGACTCCTCCAGAGCGCCCCCGCCGACCCGCCCGCGCGAGGAGGCGAACGCGGGCCAGCGCAGCCCGTCGGCCGTCTCGCCGCCGAGGAGTACGTCGAGTCCGCCGCCCAGCGGATCGGCGTCCACGAGGAGCGTGCGCAGCCCCTCGCGCGCGGAGGTGACGGCGAGCGCGCACGCGAGCGTGGACGCTCCGGCCCCGCCCCGGCCGCCGATGACGCCCACGGTGAGGGCGGGCCGGCCGACGCCCTCGGCCACGTCGGCGATGCGGTCGACGAGCCACTGCTCGCCGTCGGGCAGCATCAGGACGTGCTCGGCGCCGATCTCGACGGCCCGCCGCCACACCCCGGAGTCGTCCTGGTCCCGGCCGACGAGGACGACTCCCCTTCTGCGCGCGGCGCCGCGCACCCGCCGCGCGGCGTCGTCGCCCACGAGGACGAGCGGCGCGCTCTCCCAGCTGCCTCTGCGGTCGGGCACGCCGTGGTGCACCTCGGGTGTGGCGCCCGCCGCCGCGCACAGGCGCAGCAGGTCGTCGAGGAGTTCGGTGTCCTCGGTGACGATCAGTGGTCCGCCCTGCCGCCCTCCGGCGGCCGGCGGCGGATCGTGTGTGACGGCTCCGGCCACGGTCTCCATCCCCCTTCGCTGCGTGACTCGCACGGCCCCTGCGGCCCCGCGATTCCCAAACGTGGGAAGAACCGGCAAGGCGGCCTCCCTTTGAGCGGCCGACACAAACCGGCCGAACGCCGCCCGGCAATCGGAGCCGGGCCATGAACCCGCCGCGAGCGGGGTGCGCTGGAATCACGGTGCAGCGATCCCGGAAATCGTGTGGATCTTGGTGGATAACTGTGGACGCCTCGACGGTTGTGAATATCGCCGTCACCCATACCGGTGACGCCCGCAGGTCCTCTGTACGACTGCCACAGAGCAGTCCGACGACTACGCACCGTAATAAGTCATGAGCATGCCAAACATGCCGCCAACGCGGCAGCAGGGTGGCACTCCGGCCGCGCGAAGAAGGAGAAAACCCACCCGGACATGCGACGACCCCCGCCGGGGGGGAGAGCGGGGGTCGTCCCCACGGCCGACTCGGGGGGGGAGGAGTCGGGCCGGGTTAGCACGGTCGCGAACGATCCGTGACTTCCATGGTGTACCCGAGAGCCCTCTCAGGCAAACCCACGCGCCCCACCTTACGCCGAATGGGCTGCCCCTATGCTCAAGGGCGTGGAAAACCACTCGTTGCCCCGCACAGCCGCCTTCTTTGACCTGGACAAGACGGTCATTGCGAAGTCGAGCACGCTCACGTTCAGCAAGTCGTTCTACCAAGGCGGTCTGATCAACCGCAGGGCCGTCTTGCGAACCGCATATGCCCAGTTCGTCTTCCTGGCCGGCGGCGCCGACCACGAACAGATGGAGCGCATGCGCTCCTACCTGTCCGCGTTGTGCCGCGGCTGGAACGTGCAGCAGGTCAAGGAGATCGTCGCCGAGACGCTGCACGATCTGATCGACCCGATCATCTACGACGAGGCCGCCTCCCTCATCGAGGAGCACCACACCGCCGGCCGCGACGTCGTGATCGTGTCCACGTCGGGCACGGAGGTGGTCGAGCCGATCGGCGAGCTGCTCGGCGCGGACCGGGTGGTGGCGACCCGCATGGTCGTGGGCGACGACGGCTGCTTCACCGGCGAGGTGGAGTACTACGCGTACGGCCCGACCAAGGCCGAGGCCATCAGGGAGCTGGCCGCGTCCGAGGGGTACGACCTCAGCCGCTGCTACGCCTACAGCGACTCGGCGACCGACGTACCGATGCTGGAGTCCGTCGGCCGCCCCCATGCCGTGAACCCGGACCGCGCGCTGCGCCGCGAGGCCCTCGCGCGCGGGTGGCCGATTCTGGACTTCCACCGCCCGGTCCGGCTCAAGCAGCGCATCCCCGCGTTCTCCGTACCGCCGCGTCCGGCGCTCGTCGCGGTCGCCGCGATAGGTGCCGCGGCGGCCACCGCCGGCCTCGTCTGGTACGCGAACCGGCGCCGGGCGACCGTCGCCTGACCGGGGCGAACCGAAGCCCTATTTGAACCCAAAAGTAAAGAAGTGCAGCCTGGACTTCCGCTTACTCCGGGGCAGGAGTACAAAGGAGTCAACGGCCCGCGAGACCAAGGACATCCGAGAGGATCACCTTAATTACGCATTTGGCCCCACGGACCGAGCATGAACACCGGGCACCCACGCGACGTCGACCCGTCGATTACGGGCCAGCCGCACCAGGTGACGGGCAAAGTTCCCGACCTGATGGGCATATATCGAGGACGCTTGGTACCCCGGTGCTCATGCCAGCGGCGGTACGAGTTTCTCGTACCGCCGCATCTCTTTGCCGGCCGGTGTCACGCCGCTCCGCGCTGCAACGCCTCGCACACCGCCATCGACTCGCGCGCCCCCAGTTCGACCGCCCTGCCGCAGTGGGCGATCCAGGCGGCCATGCCCTCCGCGGTGCCGGAGAGGTACCCGTCGAGGGCATCCAGGTAGGCCTCGCGGCCCAGCTCGGCGTGGCCCACCTCGGCCGCGCAGACCGACTTCGGGTCCAGGCCGCTGCCGATCAGGACGATGCGTTCGGCCGTGCGCGCGACCAGGCCGTTGTGGGACGTGAAGGGACGCAGCGCGAGGAGCTCGCCGTGCACGACGGCGGCCGTCACCAGCGCCGGCGCGGAGCCGCCCGCGATGATCAGCCCGGCCAGGCCCTCCAGCCGGCCGTGCGCCTCTGCCGCGCTCGGCAGCGGCAGCCCGACGAGCGGCTCGTCGACCGGCTCGCCCTCCTGCCGGGGCCGTCCCACCTGGTCGGCCTGGTCGGCCGCCGCCACCAGGTGCAGCCGGGCCAGCACCCGCAGCGGTGACTGCCGCCAGATGGACAGCAGCTGGCCCGCCTCGGCGGTGAGCCGTAGAGCGGCGCCCACGGTGCGCGCCTCGTCGTCGCCGCTGAAGTCCGTACGCCGACGCACCTCCTCCAGGGCCCAGTCCGCACCGGCCAGCGCCGCCGAGCCACGGGCGCCGCGCAGAGCCGCCTCCGAGGTGATCGCGTTGCTGCGCCGGCGCATGATGCGGTGCCCGTAGACCCGGTCCACGGACTTGCGCACGGACTCCACGGAATCGGCCACCCCGGGCAGCGCCCCCAGGGCCGCGAGAGGGTCGGCGGTCGCGCCTGCTGTACTCATGAGTACGACCCTACGCACCCCGGGGGCCCGCCCCACGGCGGAGTGGCCATCTTCACTCGGGGCCGCTACTTCGCTGCCGGAGCCCCGGGCACGCCCTTCGGGGCCGGGACGGGCCGGCCCGCGAGGAACGACGCCCAGCCCTGCTTCGGCGCCTCGCCGACCTTCAGCGTGCGCAGCTTCTCCAGCGTCGTCGGATCCTGGGCGTCCAGCCAGTCCACGAGCTGCCGGAACGAGACGCAGCGCACCTCCTTCTTGGTGCACACCGTCTCGATGACCTCCTCGACGGCCCGCATGTAGGCGCCGCCGTTCCAGGACTCGAAGTGGTTCCCGATGATCAGGGGCGCGCGGTTGCCGTTGTAGGCCCGGTAGAAGCCCTTGAGCAGGCCGTCGCGCATCTGGTCGCCCCAGAAGTCGTGCTTGGCGGGGTTGCCCTGGGTGTCGGTGCCCGACTGGTTGATCATGAAGTTGTAGTCCATGGTCAGCTGCTCGTAGGAGTGCCCGGGGAACGGCACGAGCTGCATGGACACGTCCCACAGGCCGTGCTTCTTCTTCGGCCAGACCTGGTCGTTGACGCCGCTGCTGTCATAGCGGAAGCCCAGGTCGCGGGCCGCCTTCAGGAAGTTCCGCTGGCCCTCCAGGCAGGGTGTGCGGGCGCCGATGAGCTCCTTGTCGTAGTCGAAGGGCAGCGGGGACGCCTCCTTCATGCCGCTGTTGGTCTTCCACGTCTTCACGAACTGCTTGGCCTGGGCGATCTCGTCCTTCCAGTCCCGCACGGACCACTCACCGACCCCGCCGCCGCTGCCGCAGAAGTGGCCGTTGAAGTGGGTGCCGATCTCGTTGCCCTCCAGCCACGCCAGCCGCAGCTGCTTCACGGTGGCGGCGATGCCGCGGCGGTCGTTGAAGCCGATGTCGGAGCGCCCCGGGGAGTGCTGCGGCGGCCGGTACCGGTCGCGCTTCTCGTCCGGCAGCAGGTACACGCCGCTCAGGAAGTAGGTCATGGTCGCGTTGTTCGCCTTGGCGACCTTGCGGAAGTGGGAGAACAGCTTCTGTTTGTCCTCGCCCGCGCCGTCCCAGGAGAAGACGACGAACTGCGGGGGCTTCTGGCCGGGCCGCAGCCGCTCGGGCCTGGGCAGGTGGGGCTGGGCGCCGGTGTGGGCGGTGGAGCCGTCTCCGATCAGCCGGACCGCGTTCTTCGGCGCCGGAGCCGGCTTCACCTTCCGCGGGGCAGGAGTCTCGTGCCGCGTTGTGCCGCTCCCGCAACCGGCGAGCGATACGGCGCAGACCGCGGCGATCACGGAGCCCGCGGCGATCCTGTGGCTTGCGGCCATGTTCCGCCACCTTCTTCCTTCTCTCGGGTGCGGACAGCGCCGCCAAATTGACACGAGACCGAGAAGGAATTAGTACGACAAGCCGATCAAATAGCCACTTCACCCTTGAGAGTGATTTATGCGCCCATTTGCCCGTAAAGTCTATGCCCGCCCTTTACCCTGCATTACGATCCGTTTACCGAGCGTTGATTCATCCCGCCGATTTACACCGTGACCACGGCCACGACCGGTTCCCGCCCGAGCGGGAGCCCGTTACGCGACCGCGCAGCCCCGGAGGAGACGGGAAACACATGTCAGCCTGCGTCCCCACCCGTGCCGCCGATCCGAACCGGACCGAGCGCACCCATCCACCCCACAGCCCGCCGTCCCATGGCCCCCGCCGTTTCCGGATCGCGGGTGCCGACGTGTCGGCCTCGATCGCGGTCTTCCTGATCGCCCTGCCCCTGTCCCTGGGCATCGCCCTCGCCACCGGCGCCCCGCTCCAGGCCGGCCTCGTCGCCGCCGCCGTGGGCGGACTCGTCGCCGGACGGCTCGGCGGCTCCCCGCTCCAGGTGAGCGGACCGGCCGCCGGACTCACCGTCGTCACCGCCGATCTCATCCAGCGCTACGGCTGGCGGACGACCTGCGCCATCACCGTCCTCGCCGGCCTCGCCCAACTCGGCCTGGGCTGTCTGCGCGTGGCCCGTGGCGCCCTCGCCGTCAGCCCCGCCATCGTGCACGGCATGCTCGCCGGGATCGGCGTCACCATCGCCGTCGCCCAGCTGCACATCGTGCTCGGCGGCACACCGCAGAGTTCCGTCCCGGACAACCTCCGCGCCCTGCCCGCCCAGTTGGCGGACATGCGCCCCGCGGCCGTGTCGGTGAGCGCGCTGACCCTGGCGCTGCTGCTGCTCTGGCCGAGACTGCCCGGCCGGGCCGGACGCCTGCTGCGCAAGGTCCCGGCCGCGCTCGTCGCCGTCGCCGGAGCCAGCGTCGCCGCCGCCCTCGTCGGCCTCCGCCTGCCCAAGGTCGACCTGCCGTCCTGGAGCAACCACGCCCTGGCCGGACTGCCCGAGGGGCCCGTGCTCGGCATCGTCGCCGCGGTGCTCACCACCACGCTGGTGTGCAGTGTGCAGTCACTGCTCGGCGCGGTCGCCGTGGACAAGCTGGTGGCCGGCCGACAGGGCCTGCCCGCCCGCGTCCGGCGCTCCGACCTCGACCGCGAGCTGCTCGGGCAGGGTGCCGCCAACATCGTCTCCGGCTCCCTCGGCGGACTGCCCATCGCGGGTGTGGCCGTGCGGACTTCGGCGAATGTGCACGCGGGCGCGGTGAGCCGGAACTCCACGATGCTGCACGGCGTTCTCGTAGTGATCGCCGCGCTGCTGATGGTCCCGATCCTGGAGCTCATCCCGCTCGCCTCGCTCGCCGCCCTGGTGATGGCCGTCGGCATCCAGATGGTGTCCCTGCACCACATCCGCACGGTGACGCGCCACCGAGAAGTGTGGGTGTACGCCGTCACGACCCTCGGCGTCGTGTCCCTCGGCGTCCTGGAGGGCGTCGCCCTGGGCATCGCCACGGCCGTCGGCGTCGCCCTGCACCGTCTCACCCGCACCCGCATCACGCACGAAGAGACGGAAGGAGTCCATCACGTACACGTCAGAGGACAGTTGACGTTCCTCGCGGTGCCACGGCTCAGCCGGGCCCTGCATCTCGTGCCCCACGGTGCCGACACCGTCGTCGAGCTGGACGGGTCGTTCATGGACCACGCGGCGTACGAGACGTTGCAGGACTGGCAGAAGACGCACACCGCGCAGGGCGGCACCGTCGAGATCACCGGCCGGCACCCCGGCATCCGCATCTCCGAGCCCCAGGCCTTCACCGGCTGCCGTTGCCGGCCCTGGACGCCCTGGCGCAACCACCAGTGCGACCGCCCCCAGTACGCTCCCCCTTCCCCGAGCGACCCGGGCGGGACGGACCGAACCGCCCCGGACACGAAGGGCACCGGCGGAGCCAGTGGGCACGAACTGGCGCGTGGCATCAGCGCGTTCCAGCGCAACACCGCGCCCCTGGTGCGCAGCGAGCTGGCCCGGCTGGCGCGTGAGGGGCAGCGGCCGTCGCAGCTCTTCCTGACCTGCGCCGACTCCCGACTGGTCACGTCGATGATCACCTCCAGTGGCCCGGGCGACCTGTTCGTCGTGCGCAACGTGGGCAACCTCGTCCCACGCCCGGGCGAGGAGAGCGGCGACGACTCGGTCGCGGCCGCGATCGAGTACGCCGTGGACGTGCTCAAGGTGCGCTCCATCACGGTGTGCGGGCACTCGGGCTGCGGCGCCATGCAGGCGCTGCTCAACTCCGACCCCGGCGGCGCCCGGACACCGCTGAAGCGGTGGCTGCGGCACGGGCTGCCGAGCCTGGAGCGCATGGCCGACGACAGTCTGCCGTGGGGCAGGCTGGCCGGGCGGGCTCCCGAGGACGCGGTCGAGCAGCTCTGCCTGACCAACGTGGTCCAGCAGCTGGAGCACCTGCGCGCCCACGACTCGGTGGCCCGGGCCCTCGACGAGGGCTCCCTGGAGCTGCACGGGATGTACTTCCACGTGGGCGAGGCCGAGGCCTACCTGCTCACCGAGACGGACGGCGGCGGCGTCTTCGACCGCGTACGCGAGGCGGACCTGACGGCGTGAGCCCGGCCCCTGCGCGGGTGTGCCGCCCGGACGGCCCAAAGCCCCGACGGCCCCGACGGCCTCCGGGCCGCACACCCCGCCGCCAACACCCGCTCCCAACCGCCGGCACACCCCAACCGTCCGCACGCCACGCCCCGCTGCCATGGGTGATGCGCGTTACACAGGCTGAACTTTCCCTGGTCGGCGTCCGTGGGTACGGATGACCCCGGTCCCGGAGAGCACCGCGCGACAGGTCTAAACCAATCGGCGGTCGGCCCTTGTCATCGCACCCCCGGGTCTGATGAGCTGTGGCCTGGGACACAACGGACACCCTGGGAAAGGCAGATGCCGTGAGCAACGAAAGCCTGGCCAACCTGCTCAAGGAAGAGCGCAGGTTCGCACCCCCCGCCGACCTGGCCGCGAACGCCAACGTCACCGCGGAGGCGTATGAACAGGCCAAGGCTGACAGGCTCGGCTTCTGGGCCGAGCAGGCCCGTCGGCTGACCTGGGCCAAGGAGCCCACCGAGACCCTCGACTGGTCGAACCCGCCGTTCGCCAAGTGGTTCAAGGACGGCGAGCTCAACGTCGCCTACAACTGCGTCGACCGGCATGTGGAGGCCGGGCACGGCGACCGGGTCGCGATCCACTTCGAGGGCGAGCCCGGCGACAGCCGCGCGATCACCTACGCCGAGCTCAAGGACGAGGTCTCCAAGGCGGCCAATGCCCTGCTGGAACTGGGAGTTCAGGCCGGCGACCGGGTCGCCGTCTACATGCCGATGATCCCCGAGACCGCGATCGCGATGCTGGCCTGCGCCCGCATCGGCGCCGCCCACTCGGTCGTCTTCGGCGGTTTCTCCTCGGACGCGCTCGCCACCCGCATCCAGGACGCCGACGCGCGCGTGGTCATCACCTCCGACGGCGGATACCGGCGCGGCAAGCCGTCCGCGCTCAAGCCGGCCGTGGACGAGGCCGTGGAGAAGGCGGGCAACGTCGAGCACGTCCTGGTCGTGCGCCGCACGGGCCAGGAGGTCGCCTTCACCGAGGGCCGCGACGTGTGGTGGCACGACCTCGTCGAGCGGCAGAGCGCCGAGCACACCCCGCAGGCGTTCAACGCCGAGCACCCGCTGTTCATCCTCTACACCTCGGGCACCACGGGTAAGCCGAAGGGCATCCTGCACACCTCCGGCGGCTACCTCACGCAGACCGCCTACACCCACCACGCCGTCTTCGACCTCAAGCCGGAGACCGACGTCTACTGGTGCACCGCCGACGTCGGCTGGGTCACTGGCCACTCGTACATCGTCTACGGGCCGCTCGCCAACGGCGCGACGCAGGTCATGTACGAGGGCACGCCCGACACCCCGCACCAGGGCCGCTTCTGGGAGATCGTGCAGAAGTACGGCGTGACGATCCTCTACACCGCGCCGACCGCGATCCGCACGTTCATGAAGTGGGGCGACGACATCCCCGCCAAGTTCGACCTGTCCAGCCTGCGGGTGCTGGGCTCGGTGGGCGAGCCGATCAACCCCGAGGCGTGGATCTGGTACCGCAAGAACATCGGCGGTGACCGCACCCCGGTCGTCGACACCTGGTGGCAGACGGAGACCGGCTCGATGATGATCACCCCGCTGCCCGGTGTGACCGCGACCAAGCCCGGGTCCGCGCAGACGCCGCTGCCCGGCATCTCGGCGACGGTCGTCGACGACGAGGCCAACGAGGTGCCCAACGGCGGTGGCGGCTACCTGGTGCTGACCGAGCCGTGGCCGTCGATGCTGCGCACCATCTGGGGCGACGACCAGCGGTTCATCGACACGTACTGGTCGCGCTTCGAGGGCAAGTACTTCGCCGGTGACGGTGCCAAGAAGGACGACGACGGCGACATCTGGCTGCTCGGCCGCGTCGACGACGTCATGCTCGTCTCCGGGCACAACATCTCCACCACGGAGGTCGAGTCCGCGCTCGTCTCCCACCCCTCCGTCGCCGAGGCGGCCGTGGTCGGCGCGGCGGACGAGACGACCGGGCAGGCGATCGTCGCCTTCGTGATCCTGCGGGGCACGGCCGCCGAGACCGAGACCCTGGTCGACGAGCTGCGCGCCCACGTGGGCAACACCCTCGGCCCGATCGCCAAGCCCAAGCGGATCCTGCCGGTGGCCGAGCTGCCCAAGACCCGCTCCGGCAAGATCATGCGCCGTCTGCTGCGGGACGTCGCCGAGAACCGCCAGCTCGGTGACGTCACCACGCTGACCGACTCCACGGTCATGGACCTGATCCAGGCCAAGCTGCCGGCCGCGCCCAGCGAGGACTGATCACGGCACAGGCATGGCGCAGCGCGCGAAGGGGCACCCGGCGATCGGTACGCCGGGTGCCCCTCGGCACCCCCGAGTGCTGATCGCCGAGGGCGCCCCTCGGCACCGCCAGTGATGATCACCGGATGCGCTCGGCCATATGCTTACCTAGGCTAAGAAAAACAACTGCTTGACGGTGCGCCGGGAAGTCTGGTCGGCATGTGTTCAGCCCTGCCCACCGACCGGAGGTCTCCCCCGTGACCGCGCCTCGCCCCAGCACCCCCCGCAAGGTCCTCGACCGGCTTTCCCTCCCCGAGCGGACCTACGTCGCGGACGCGCTGCGCACGGAGACCGTCGGCGGGGTGCTGCTGCTCGCCGCCGCCGTCACCGCGCTGCTGTGGGCGAACATCCCCGGGATGCACGACAGCTACGAGAGCGTCGCCCACTTCCACCTGGGCCCCGCCTCCCTCGGCCTGGACCTGTCGGTCGCGCACTGGGCCGCCGACGGGCTGCTGGCGGTCTTCTTCTTCGTCGCCGGGATCGAGCTCAAGCGCGAGCTCGTCGCGGGTGACCTGCGCGACCCCAAGGCCGCCGCGCTCCCGGTCGTCGCCGCGCTGTGCGGGATGGCCGTACCGGCGCTCGTCTACGTCCTCACCAACGTCACCGGCGGCGGTTCGCTGGCCGGCTGGGCCGTGCCCACCGCCACGGACATCGCCTTCGCGCTCGCCGTGCTGGCGGTCATCGGCACGTCCCTGCCGAGCGCGCTGCGGGCCTTCCTGCTCACGCTCGCCGTCGTCGACGACCTCTTCGCGATCCTGATCATCGCGGTGTTCTTCACCGACGGCCTGAACTTCGCCGCGCTCGGCGGCGCCGTCGCGGGCCTGGCCGTCTTCTGGCTGCTGCTGCGCAAGGGCGTACGCGGCTGGTACGTGTACGTGCCGCTGGCGCTCGTCATCTGGGCGCTGATGTACAACAGCGGCGTCCACGCCACCATCGCCGGCGTCGCCATGGGCCTGATGCTGCGCTGCCACCGGCACGAGGGCGAGGCCCACTCCCCCGGCGAGCACATCGAGCACCTCGTACGGCCCCTGTCGGCAGGGCTCGCCGTACCGCTGTTCGCGCTCTTCAGCGCCGGTGTCACCGTCTCCGGCGGCGCGGTCGCCGATGTGTTCACCAAGCCCGAGACCCTCGGCGTCGTCCTCGGCCTGGTCGTCGGCAAGGCGCTCGGCATCTTCGGCGGGACGTGGCTGACGGCCCGTTTCACCCGGGCGTCGCTCAGCGACGACCTCGCCTGGGCGGACGTGTTCGCGGTGGCGAGCCTCGCCGGCATCGGCTTCACCGTGTCCCTGCTCATCGGAGAACTCGCCTTCGAGGGCGACCAGGCGATGACCGACGAGGTCAAGGCCTCTGTGCTGCTGGGCTCGCTCATCGCCGCGACACTCGCGACCGTCCTGCTGAAGATGCGCAACGCCAAGTACCGCCGCCTGTGGGAGAACGAGGAGCGCGACGAGGACGCCGACGGCATCCCGGACATCTACGAGGAGGACGACCCGGCCTACCACCAGCGGCTGGCCGACCTCTACGAGCGCAAGGCCGCCGAACACCGCCGGATCGCCCGGGAGAAGGCAGCCGCGCGCCACGGGCTTGCCGAAGTACCGGGCGGGGCAGGCGATGACCACCACCGTCCGGCATGATCTGACGAGACGGTACAAAAGACGGGACCGTACGCAGTCAGGCCGTACGCAGTGGGACGACTGCGGCGAGTCAGACACAAGACGCGGAAAACGGACCGTACGCAGAAGAGGGAGACCGCGATGAGCGCACCCGACGGCAGCCCGGTCGGCGCCGAACGCAGCATCGGCCAGCTGTTCGCCTCGGCGACGGCGGAAATGTCGGCGCTGGTGCACGACGAGATCGCGCTGGCGAAGGCGCAGCTCAAGCAGGACGTCAAGCGGGGCGCGACCAGCGGCGGCGCCTTCTCGATGGCCGGCGCCGTGCTGCTGTTCTCCCTGCCGATGCTGAACTTCGCGCTGGCCTACGGCATCCACACCTGGTCCGACTGGAACCTGGCGATCTGCTTCCTGCTGTCCTTCGCGGCGAACGTACTGGTCGCGGTCGTGCTCGCGCTGATCGGCGTGGCCTTCGCGAAGAAGGCCAAGAAGAGCAAGGGCCCGCAGAAGGTCGCCGCCTCGATGAAGGAGACCGCGGGCGTCCTCCAGAAGGCCAAGCCGCACCCGCGGCCGGAGCTCCCGCAGGACCGGGTCCCCGAGGCCGTCGAGGCTGTGGCACGCTCGTCGTCATGACCGATCCCGCCACACCTTCGGCGCAACCGGCTTCGGCCGTGCGGCTGGACGGCCCCTGGAGCCACCGCGACGTCGCCGCCAACGGCGCCCGCTTCCACATCGCCGAGCTGGGCGACGGGCCGCTGGTCCTGCTGCTGCACGGCTTCCCGCAGTTCTGGTGGACCTGGCGGCACCAACTGGTGGCGCTCGCCGACGCGGGCTTCCGAGCCGTCGCCATGGACCTGCGGGGCGTCGGGGGCAGCGACCGCACGCCGCGCGGCTACGACCCCGCCAACCTCGCGCTCGACGTCACCGGCGTCATCCGCTCGCTCGGTGAGCCCGACGCCGCGCTGGTCGGCCACGACCTGGGCGGATACCTGGCGTGGACGGCGGCCGCGATGCGCCCCAAGCTCGTGCGGCGGCTGGCGGTCGCGTCCATGCCACATCCGCGGCGCTGGCGGGCGGCCATGCTGCGGGACGTCAAGCAGACCCGCGCCGGTTCACACATCTGGGGGTTCCAGCGGCCCTGGATCCCGGAGCGGCAGCTCACCGCCGACGACGGGGCGCTCGTGGCCGAACTGATCCAGGACTGGTCCGGGCCGCGCCCGCCGGAGGAGGAGGCGCTTCGGACGTACCGCCGCGCCATGTGCATCCCCTCCGCGGCGCACTGCGCGGTCGAGCCGTACCGCTGGATGGTGCGCTCCCTGGCCCGCCCGGACGGCATCCAGTTCAACCGCCGGATGAAGCGGCCCGTGCGCGTGCCGACGCTCCATCTGCACGGCTCGCTCGACCCCGTGATGCGCACGCGCAGCGCGGCCGGCTCCGGCGAGTACGTCGAAGCCCCGTACCGCTGGCGCCTGTTCGACGGCCTCGGCCACTTCCCGCACGAGGAGGACCCGGTCGCGTTCTCCTCGGAGCTCATCAACTGGCTGAAGGATCCCGAACCCGATCGGTGACCGGCTGACCGCGGCCGGTGTCCGCGCGTGAACGCTTGTCCGACGAACGGCCAATTGCCTGGCGCATAGGCCAATTGGGCGCTCCGGGGGCGGTTATCGACCATGGGGCAGGGGCACACGTCGGGGTATGGGCTGGACGCACGACTACAGTGACGCAAGCCGCAATCGCCGCTCGGCGGGCGGTGCGAACCCCCACCAGCGGAGCGGTGCACCGCAGATGGCGACCGCGGACCCCAGGGTGGGGATCCCGCGTATCCTCCGCCGCCGGGCCCGCTGGGTCTCCGTACGTCTGCGCCACACACGCGACTGAGGCGTCACCCGCGCGGGTGACGCCCCGACCACCTCACCTCAGGGCCGCTCCTAGAGCGCGCAGCTGTCGCTGCCCACCTGCTGGTTGGCGGTGCGCCCCTTGGTGATGTCCTCCTGGATCTCGTCCACGGTCAGCGCGTACCCCGTCTTGGCGTCGTCGAGGGACTTGGCGAACACCACGCCGTAGACCCTGCCGTCGGGCGTGAGCAGCGGGCCGCCGGAGTTGCCCTGGCGGACGGTCGCGAAGAGGGAGTAGACGTCGCGGCGGACCGTGCCGCGGTGGTAGATGTCCGGGCCGTTGGCCGTGATGCGTCCCCGCACGCGCGCGGCCCGCACGTCGTACGCCCCGTTCTCCGGGAAGCCCGCGACGATCGCTCCGTCGCCGCTGCCCGCGTCCTTGGTGGTGAACCGCAGCGCGGGTGCCTTGAGGTCCGGCACGTCGAGTACGGCGATGTCGCGCCGCCAGTCGTACAGCACGACCGTGGCGTCGTACTTCCTGCCCTCGCCGCCTATCTGCACGGTCGGCTCGTCGACTCCACCCACCACGTGCGCGTTGGTCATGACGCGGCGGTCGTCGAAGACGAAGCCGGTGCCTTCGAGGACCTTGCCGCAGCTCGGGGCCGTGCCCATGACCTTGACGATGGAGCGCTGGGCGCGGGTCGCCACCGGGCTGTCGGCCAGGGCCGGGTCCGGCGGCTGGACGTCGGTGATCGGCTCGTTCGAGAACGGGCTGAAGACCTGCGGGAAGCCGTTCTGCGCGAGGACCGAGGAGAAGTCCGCGAACCAGGTGGCGGCCTGGTCCGGCAGCGCCTGGGAGACGCCGAGCAGCACCTTGGAGTTGCGGACCTCCTTGCCGAGCGTCGGCAGTGTGGTGCCCGCGAGGGCCGAGCCGATCAGCCAGGCGACCAGGAGCATCGCCACGACGTTGACCAGGGCGCCGCCGGTGGCGTCCAGGGCCCGGGCCGGGGACCAGGTGATGTGCCGGCGCAGCTTGTTGCCGAGGTGGGTGGTGAGGGCCTGGCCGACGGAGGCGCAGACGATGACGACGACGACCGCGACGACGGCCGCGGTCGTGTTCACCTCCGCGTTGTCCGTGATCGCGTCCCAGATGACGGGCAGCGCGTAGACCGCGACGAGACCGCCGCCCAGAAAGCCGATCACCGACAGGATGCCGACGACGAACCCCTGGCGGTACCCCACGACCGCGAACCACACGGCGGCGACCAGCAACAAGATGTCCAGCACGTTCACGGAGGCCACCCTGTCATGCGCGCCAGTCGAGCGGGACCTGCTTCTCACGGTCCCAGGGCCGCTCCCAGCCCGCGTAGTGCAGCAGCCGGTCGATGATTCCGGCCGTGAAACCCCAGACAAGTGCCGATTCGACCAGAAATGCCGGACCTCGGTGGCCGCTGGGGTGGACGGTGGTGGCGCGGTTCGCGGGATCCGTGAGATCCGCCACGGGGACGGTGAAGACCCTGGCGGTCTCGTTCGGATCGACGACCCCGACCGGGCTGGGCTCTCGCCACCAGCCCAGCACCGGGGTGACGACGAAGCCGCTGACCGGGATGTACAGCCGGGGCAGCACTCCGAAGAGCTGGACGCCCGAGGGGTCGAGACCCGTCTCCTCCTCCGCCTCGCGCAGGGCGGCCCGCAGCGGGCCGTCGCCCCGCGGGTCGCCGTCCTCCGGGTCGAGGGCGCCGCCGGGGAAGGAGGGCTGGCCGGCGTGCGAACGCAGGGAGCTCGCACGCTCCATGAGCAGCAGCTCCGGCCCGCGCTCGCCCTCCCCGAACAGGATCAGCACGGCGGACTGGCGCCCGGCGCCGTCCTCCGGCGGCAGGAATCGGCTCAGCTGCCGCGGCCGGACCGTCTCCACGGCGTGCACCACCGGGTCCAGCCAGGCGGGCAGCCCCTCCTTGCTGACTGTCACTCGGCCGCCCTGTGTGTTGCTCGCCCGCGTCATCGCCACCCCCGTCGTCCTGCCGCTTCCAACGCGCGGCGCCCCCGAGATCGTTCCGCGAACGGCCACGGTCCCCCGGGCGGGGGGCTCGTGGGGCTGCTCATCCGGCCCCCAGCGGCGGCGCCGGTTTGCCGCCCGCGTCCAGGTAGGCCTGCGGGGGGTTCAGACGCTGGCCGGGGAAGCCGCCCTTCTCGTACTTGAGCAGCTTCTTCGCCTTCTCCGGGTCGGTCTCGCCCTCGCCGTACGCCGGGCAGAGCGGGGCGATCGGGCAGGCTCCGCAGGCGGGCTTGCGGGCGTGGCAGATACGGCGGCCGTGCCAGATCACGTGGTGCGAGAGGTCCGTCCAGTCGCTCTTCGGGAAGAGCGCGCCGATCGCCGCCTCGATCTTGTCCGGGTCGCTCTCGCCGGTCCACTGCCAGCGGCGCACCAGGCGCTGGAAGTGCGTGTCCACGGTGATGCCGGGCCGGCCGAACGCGTTCCCGAGCACGACGAATGCCGTCTTGCGGCCGACGCCGGGCAGCTTGACCAGGTCCTCCAGCCGGCCGGGGACCTCGCCGCCGAAGTCCTCCACCAGGGCCTTGGACAGCCCTATGACCGACTTCGTCTTGGCCCGGAAGAAGCCGCACGGGCGGAGGATCTCCTCCACCTCCTCCGGGTTGGCGGCGGCCAGGTCCTCGGGGGCGGGGTACCTGGCGAAGAGGGCGGGGGTCGTCTGGTTGACGCGCAGGTCGGTGGTCTGGGCGGACAGGACCGTGGCGACCACGAGCTGGAAGGGGTTGGCGAAGTCCAGCTCGGGGTGGGCGTACGGGTAGACCTCGGCGAGCTCGCGGTTGATGCGGCGGGCGCGGCGGACCAGGGCGGTACGCGACTCGCCACTCGGTGGGTGGACGACCGTCCGGGCCGGGGCGGCGCCCTTGAGGCGGGCCGTGGCCTTCTTGGGCGCGACGGTGACCTTCTTGGCGGCGGGGGCCTTTCTCACAGGCGCCGCCTTCTTCGCAGGCGCGGTTTTCTTCGCAGACGCGGTTTTCTTCGCAGACGCGGTTTTCTTCGCAGACGCGGCCTTCTTC
>NZ_WWIQ01000022.1:27212-58615 GCF_009862985.1 Streptomyces sp. SID5464
CGCGGTTTTCTTCGCAGACGCGGTTTTCTTCGCAGACGCGGCCTTCTTCGCAGACGCAGCCTGCATCGCAGATGCCTGCTTACTCGCGGCCCCGGCCTTCCCGGCAAGCGCCTTCCTCGCCGACGTCGGCTTCCCGGAAGGCTCCGCCTCCCCTGTCGCTTTCGCCGTTTTCCTACCGCCATCGGGGCTCTGTTCGCCCACAGCGGAATCGCGACGTACAACCACCCGCGCAGCCCCCTCGGCCTGTGCTCTCACCGGCGATTTGGACACCCGGCCAGCCTAAGGCCCGGCACCGACATCCGCCCCGGACCCCGAAGATCGGCGCCCAATTGGACCCCTGCCGCGTACCCCGGGACACGTGTGCGGCATCCTTGTGACAGATCACACTGTTTGGACCGTCCGGCAAAATGGGCACCACGGTGCCTTGGTACGCGGGGGCAACAGCCCCTGAGCAGGTCGACAAGGAGAGAACTCGTGGACGACGTTCTGCGGCGCAATCCGCTCTTCGCGGCGCTCGACGACGAGCAGGCCGCGGAGCTCCGCGCCTCCATGAGTGAGGTGACCCTCGCGCGCGGCGACTCGCTGTTCCACGAGGGTGACCCCGGCGACCGCCTGTACGTGGTCACGGAGGGCAAGGTCAAGCTCCACCGCACGTCCCCCGACGGCCGCGAGAACATGCTGGCCGTGGTCGGCCCCGGCGAGCTCATCGGCGAGCTGTCGCTGTTCGACCCGGGCCCGCGCACCGCGACCGCCACGGCGCTGACCGAGGTCAAGCTGCTCGGCCTCGGCCACGGCGACCTCCAGCCCTGGCTGAACGCCCGCCCCGAGGTGGCCACGGCGCTCCTGCGCGCCGTCGCGCGCCGGCTGCGCAAGACCAACGACGCGATGTCCGACCTCGTCTTCTCGGACGTCCCGGGCCGTGTCGCCCGGGCGCTGCTGGACCTCTCCCGCCGGTTCGGCGTGCAGTCCGAGGAGGGCATCCACGTCGTCCACGACCTCACGCAGGAGGAGCTGGCCCAGCTGGTCGGCGCGTCCCGCGAGACGGTCAACAAGGCACTGGCGGACTTCGCCCAGCGCGGCTGGCTGCGCCTGGAGGCCCGCGCGGTGATCCTCCTGGACGTGGAACGCCTCGCCAAGCGCTCGCGCTGACGCGCACGCACCCTGGCCGTACGTCGTCGGGCCCTGTCTCCTCGCGGGACGGGGCCCGACGTCGTACCGGGCACGGTCAGATGAGCCCGTGCTCCTCCAGGTAGTCCAACTGCGCGCGCACCGAGAGTTCCGCGGCCGGCCACAGGGAGCGGTCGACGTCGGCGTAGACGTGGGCGACCACTTCCGCGGGGGTGCGGTAGCCGTCCTCGACGGCCGTCTCCACCTGGGCGAGGCGGTGGGCGCGGTGGGCGAGGTAGTACTCGACGGCCCCCTGGGCGTCCTCCAGGACCGGTCCGTGGCCCGGCAGCACCGTGTGGACGCCGTCGTCGACCGTGAGGGACCTGAGGCGCCTCAGGGAGTCCAGGTAGTCGCCGAGACGGCCGTCGGGGTGGGCCACGACCGTCGTCCCGCGGCCCAGGATCGTGTCGCCGGTCAGGACCGCACGGTCGGCCGGGAGATGGAAGGAGAGGGAGTCGGCGGTGTGGCCGGGGGTCGGGACGATCCTCAGTTCGAGGCCGCCGGTGGTGATCACGTCTCCGGCGGCCAGGCCCTCGTCGCCCAGCCGCAGTGCCGGATCGAGCGCACGCACGCGCGTGCCGGTCAGTTCGGCGAACCGGGCGGCGCCCGCCGCGTGGTCGGGATGACCGTGGGTCAGCAGGGTCAGGGCGACGCGCTTGCCGGCCTGCTCGGCCGTGGCGACGACATGGCGCAGGTGACCGTCGTCGAGGGGACCCGGGTCGACCACCACCGCCAGGTCCGAGTCGGGCTCGGAGAGGATCCAGGTGTTCGTGCCGTCCAGGGTCATCGCCGACGGGTTGGGGGCCAGGACGTTGACGGCCCGCGCGGTGGCGGGCCCCGAGAGGACCCCGCCGCGGGGCTGGCCGGGAAGGGCTGCTGCGTCCGTCATGCGCTGGCTCCACCGGTCGGGGCGGTCGGGATGTGCTTGGTGAACTCGTCGTGGCCCGGCCAGGAGAGCACGATCTCGCCGTCCACCAGGCGGGCGGTGGCCAGGACGGGCGTGAGGTCCCGCGCGGGGGCGGCGGCGAGGGCCTGGGCCGCGCTCTCGTACGCCGTCAGCTGACGCAGGGTCGCGATGGTCGGCGGCATCATCAGCAGCTCGCCCTTGTCGTACCCGGCCGCAGCCTCGCCCGGGGCGATCCACACCGTGCGGTCGGCCTCCGTGGAGGCGTTGCGGGTGCGCTGCCCCTCGGGGAGGACGGCCACGAAGAACCAGGTGTCGTAGCGGCGGGCCTCGAACTCCGGGGTGATCCAGCGGGTCCAGGCGCCGAGCAGGTCGGAGCGCAGGACCAGGCCGCGGCGGTCCAGGAACTCCGCGAAGGACAGGTCCCGGGCGACCAGGGCGGCGCGGTCGGCCTCCCAGTCGGCGCCGGTGGTGTCGCCGACGACCGAGTCGGGCGTCTCGCCGGCGAGCAGCACGCCCGCCTCCTCGTACGTCTCCCGTACGGCCGCGCAGACGATGGCCTGGGCCGTCGTCTCGTCGACGCCGAGCCGGTGCGCCCACCACGCGCGCGTGGGGCCCGCCCAGCGGACCTGGTGGTCGTCGTCCCGGGGGTCGACGCCGCCGCCCGGATACGCGTACGCGCCTCCGGCGAAGGCCATGGAGGCGCGTCTGCGCAGCATGTGGACGGCGGGGCCGCTGTGGGTGTCCTTCAGGAGCATGACGGTGGCCGCGCGCTTGGGGGTCACCGGAGTGAGGGTGCCGGCCGCGAGTGCGCGGATGCGGTCCGGCCACTCCGGGGGGTACCACTGACCGTTCGCCATGGGCGCGAGGCTATCCCGTGACGGGCGGATGTTCGAGTGGCCCTCGGGGCGATGCCGCAGCTAGGGGTGTCGAAAGGGTGCTACGCGAGCTCCACCTGGATCTCGACCTCCACCGGCGCGTCCAGCGGCAGCACCGCCACGCCCACCGCGCTGCGCGCGTGCACGCCCTTGTCGCCGAGGACCTCGCCGAGCAGCTCGCTGGCGCCGTTCAGCACCGCGGGCTGGCCGGTGAAGTCCGAGGCCGAGGCCACGAAGCCCACGACCTTCACCACGCGCGCGATGCGGTCCAGGTCACCGGCGACGGACTTGACGGCGGCCAGGGCGTTCAGCGCACACGTGCGTGCCAGCTCCTTGGCCTCCTCCGGGGTGACCTCCGCACCGACCTTGCCGGTGACCGGAAGCTTGCCCTCCACCATCGGGAGCTGCCCGGCGGTGTAGACGTACGGCCCGGACTGCACGGCCGGCTGGTACGCGGCGAGCGGCGGGACGACGTCGGGCAGGGTCAGGCCCAGCTCGGCCAGCTTCGCCTCGACGGCACCCATTACTGCTTCTCCCGCTTCAGGTAGGCCACGAGCTGCTCGGGGTTGTTCGGCCCGGGCACGACCTGGACGAGCTCCCAGCCGTCCTCGCCCCAGGTGTCCAGAATCTGCTTCGTGGCGTGGACGAGCAGCGGCACGGTTGCGTATTCCCACTTGGTCATGCGGCCGACTCTAGCCGCTGCCGGAGAGGGGTCACGCGGCCGACCGTGCCCCGGTCCTCAGCCGTCCGCGGCGACGGTTGTCCACAGCCTCCCGCGTAGCCCTGGCACGGACTGGTTAGGCTCGAATACGTGAGCAGGCTCCAGGTCGTCAGCGGCAAGGGCGGTACCGGCAAGACCACGGTGGCCGCGGCCCTAGCGCTGGCCCTGGCCACGGAGGGGAAGCGGACGCTTCTCGTCGAGGTCGAGGGCCGCCAGGGAATCGCGCAGCTCTTCGAAACGGAGGCGCTGCCCTATGAGGAACGGAAGATCGCAGTCGCGCCCGGTGGCGGCGAGGTGTACGCGCTTGCCATCGACCCCGAACTGGCCCTTCTGGACTACCTCCAGATGTTCTACAAGCTGGGGGGCGCCGGACGGGCCCTGAAGAAGCTCGGCGCGATCGACTTCGCCACCACCATCGCGCCCGGCCTGAGGGACGTACTCCTCACCGGCAAGGCGTGCGAGGCGGTACGGCGCAAGGACAAGAGCGGGCGGTTCGCGTACGACTACGTCGTCATGGACGCCCCGCCCACCGGTCGCATCACGCGCTTCCTCAACGTCAACGACGAGGTCGCCGGCCTCGCCAAGATCGGCCCGATACACAATCAGGCCCAGGCCGTGATGCGGGTGCTGAAGTCGCCGGAGACGGCCGTGCACCTGGTGACACTGCTGGAGGAGATGCCCGTCCAGGAGACGGTGGACGGCATCTCCGAGCTGCGGTCGGCGCGGCTGCCGGTGGGGCGGATCATCGTGAACATGGTGCGGCCGGAGGTGTTGGACGCGGCCGACCTGGAACTCGTCAGGACGGTCCCGCGTTCCACGGTTGCGCGGTCGTTGTCGTCCGCCGGGCTCGGCGGGGCGCGGCGCGGCGGGCGCGCGGAGCGGCTGGTGGATCCGCTGCTCACGCAGGCCGAGGAGTACGCCGAGCGGTACGCGCTGGAGCACGAGCAGCGTGCGGTGCTCACCGAGCTGGGCCTGCCGCTGCACGAACTGCCGCTGTTCGCCGAAGGCGTGGACCTGGCGGGGCTGTACGAGCTGGCCCGCGAGCTGCGCGAGCAGGGCGTGTCATGAGCCGGGCAGGCCGCGGCCCGAGGAACAGCACACAGGCAAGGCCCGTCATGAGTCGGAAGCAGGGGATGTCATGAGTCGTCCGGACCCGGCCCACACCCACGCCCCGGCCCGCCGCCTGTCCCCCGCGCGCGTCCTCGACGTCGATCCGCTGCTGGCGGACCCGAAGACCCGGATCGTGGTCTGCTGCGGCTCGGGCGGGGTCGGCAAGACCACGACCGCGGCGGCCCTGGGCCTGCGCGCGGCCGAGCGGGGCCGCAAGGTCGTCGTCCTCACCATCGACCCGGCCCGCCGGCTCGCCCAGTCCATGGGCATCGACTCCCTCGACAACACCCCGCGCCGGGTGAAGGGCATCGACGACTCCGCAGGCGGCGAGCTGCACGCGATGATGCTCGACATGAAGCGCACCTTCGACGAGATCGTCGAGGCGCACGCGGACCCCGAGCGGGCGGCCGCGATCCTGGGCAATCCCTTCTACCAGTCGCTCTCGGCGGGCTTCGCGGGCACGCAGGAGTACATGGCGATGGAGAAGCTCGGGCAGCTGCGGGCCAGGGACGAGTGGGACCTGATCGTCGTCGACACCCCGCCGTCCCGCTCGGCGCTGGACTTCCTGGACGCGCCCAAGCGGCTCGGGTCGTTCCTGGACGGGCGGCTGATCCGGCTGCTGACGGCGCCGGCGAAGCTGGGCGGGCGCGCCGGGATGAAGTTCCTGAACGTCGGGATGTCGATGATGACCGGCACCCTCGGCAAGCTGCTCGGCGGTCAGCTCCTCAAGGACGTCCAGACGTTCGTGTCCGCGATGGACACGACCTTCGGCGGGTTCCGCACGCGTGCGGACGCGACGTACAAGCTGCTCCAGGCGCCGGGTACGGCGTTCCTCGTGGTCGCGGCTCCGGAGCGGGACGCGCTGCGCGAGGCCGCGTACTTCGTGGAGCGGCTGGCCGCGGAGGACATGCCGCTCGCCGGGCTGGTGCTCAACCGGGTCCACGGCAGCGGTGCCGGCCGGCTGTCGGCCGAGCGGGCGCTCGCCGCCGCGGAAAATCTTGAAGAGCCCCGCATTGTGGATCAGGAGGGCGGGAAAGCAGTACTTCGTAACTCCCCCGACACGTATGACAGTTCAGTCTCTCCCACATCCGAAACACCAGCTCCGGCTGCTGCTCCGGCTTCTGACGGTGGCTCCCCCGCCGAGGACGCCGAGAACACCGAGAACACCGAGCGGTCCGTCGACCAGCTCACGGCAGGTCTGCTGAGGCTGCACGCCGAACGTATGCAGTTGCTCTCCCGTGAGCAGCGCACGCGTGACCGCTTCACCGCGCTCCACCCCGAGGTGGCCGTGACGGAAGTGGGCGCGCTGCCCGGCGATGTGCACGACCTCGCGGGACTGCGCGACATCGGCGACCGGCTCGCGGCGAACGAGCGCGAGCTTCCCGACCCCGCCGACGACTCCGAGCCGCCCCACACGGGCACCCGGCCTGAGGCGAGTGCCTGAGCGAACGCCTGAAGCGTGCCTCAGGGCAACCCGGCGATGGCGAAGGGCCCGTCAAGGGCCCTCGAACCTTCGGAACCCCCGGAAGGAACCCCCCGGAGGGAACCCCTCAGCTCACCGCCGCGTAGTTCTCGTAGACCTCGTCGTCGTCGAGGGGCACGATGCCGGTGCCGCGCTCGTACTCCGTACGCGCCGTCTCCAGCAGCCGGCGCCAGGAGGTCACCGTGGGCCGCCTGCGCAGCAGTGCGCGGCGCTCCCGCTCCGTCATGCCTCCCCACACGCCGAACTCGACGCGGTTGTCCAGCGCGTCGGCCAGGCACTCCGTACGCACCGGGCATCCGGTGCACACCGCCTTGGCCCTGTTCTGCGCTGCTCCCTGAACGAACAGTTCATCCGGATCGGTAGTGCGGCAGGCCGCCTGCGCACTCCAGTCGACTACCCAGCCCATACCGGCGCCGTCCTCTCCCGAATCGAGGCTCCCCCACGGCGGCAGCGGCATATTCACCGCCGCCAGTTGAGGACGTTACGGAAGGTGGGCACAGTGCAACACCCCCAGCGGGCCCAATCTTGAATGGTCCGAACGGACTATGGGTAAGCGGCAGATCACCCGGGGGAGTGAGCTGGCGACATACGTAACCTTCCCGGCAAACCGGGACAGTTCAGTTGCGTCACAACGGACGCCGTATGACACACAAGGCGGATTCGGACACGACCCCACCAAAAAAGTTGGGGAACACCCGGAACGATTCGGGGTCGCCGGACGTATTGATACGTGGCCTCACTGCTGTGACAGTTGAGAGCAGCTTAGGCCAAGGCCTATACGCCTGTCCGGCGAATGAGAACGTAGGCTGCCCTCATGCCAAAGAAGCGCTCGGGCGGTGGTCTGTCACCCACACAGCAGGCCGCCAAGCTCCTCGGTGTCAGTGTTCTCGCGGGAGCCGTGCTGGCCGGTATCGCGCTGCCCGCGGTGGGCGCGCTGGGGCTGGCGGCGAAGGGATCGGTCGAGAGCTTCGACGAACTCCCGGCCAACATGAAGACCCCGCCCCTGAGTCAGCGCACCACGATCCTCGACGCCGACGGCGGCCAGATCGCCACGGTCTACTCGCGCGACCGCACGGTGGTCCCCCTCAAGGACGTCTCGCCGTACATGCAGAAGGCGATCGTCGCGATCGAGGACTCGCGCTTCTACCAGCACGGCGCGGTCGACCTGAAGGGCGTCCTGCGCGCCCTCAACAAGAACGCGCGCAGCGGTGAGGTCGCCCAGGGAGCGTCGACCCTGACGCAGCAGTACGTGAAGAACGTCTTCGTCGAGGAGGCCGGCGACGACCCGACGAAGGTCGCGCAGGCCACCCAGCAGACCATCGGCCGCAAGATCCGCGAACTGAAGTACGCGATCCAGGTCGAGGAGGAGCTCGGGAAGAAGAAGATCCTCGAGAACTACCTGAACATCACGTTCTTCGGCCAGCAGGCCTACGGCGTCGAGGCCGCGGCCCAGCGCTACTTCTCCAAGTCCGCCAAGGACCTGAACCTCCAGGAGGCGGCCCTCCTCGCCGGCATCGTCCAGTCGCCCAGCCGGTACGACCCGGTCAACGACGAGGCGGAGGCCACCAAACGCCGCAACACCGTGCTCCGGCGCATGGCCGAGGTCGGCGACATCTCCCGGGCGCAGGCCGCCGAGGCGATGAAGGCGCCGCTGGGCCTGAAGGTCAGCAAGCCCAAGAACGGCTGCATCACGGCGACCAAGGGCGCGGGCTTCTTCTGCGACTACGTGCGCGAGGTCTTCCTGAACGACCCGGTCTTCGGCAAGACCAAGGAGGAGCGGGCGAAGGTCTGGAACCAGGGCGGCCTCACCATCCGCACCACCATGGACCCGCAGGCCCAGAACGCGGCACAGCGGTCCATCAAGGACCACGTCTACAAGAGCGACGAGGTGGCCACCGCCGCCACCATCGTCCAGCCGGGCACCGGCAAGGTCCTCGCCATGGGCCAGTCGCGCCCGTACGGCTTCGGCAAGAACGAGACGCAGATCAACCTCTCCGTCGACCAGTCGATGGGCGGCGGCATGGGCTACCAGCCCGGTTCGACGTTCAAGCCGATCGTGGCCGCCGCGGCCCTCGAGGACGGCATGCCGGCGAACAAGGTGTACCCCTCGCCGTACGAGATGCGGTACCCGAGCCCGGTCGCGGCCTGCGACGGCAGGACCTGGAAGAACGATCCGGCCGCCCCCGCCGAGGTGGCAAACGAGAACAGGTCCGAGGTCGGTCCGTACGACATGAAGGAGGCGACCGCCAAGTCGGTCAACACCTACTACGTGCAGATGATCAGTGACATCGGCATCTGCCCGGTGACGACGATGGCGAAGAAGATGGGCGTCGAGCGGGCCGACGGCGACAAGATGCCCCAGGTGCCCTCCATCGCCCTCGGCACCCAGGAGATGTCGCCGCTGACCATGGCGAACGCGTACGCCACGTTCGCCTCGCGCGGCATGTACTGCACGCCGGTCGCCATCGAGTCGATCAGCCAGCGCGTCGGCGACAGCACGAAGTCGCTCGAGGTCCCGAAGTCGACCTGCTCGCGCGCGATGTCGGAGAAGACCGCCGACACCATCAACGCGCTGCTGCGGGGCGTCGTCGAGGACGGTACGGGTAAGAAGGCCGGCCTCGGCAGCCGCCCCAGCGCCGGTAAGACCGGTACGACGGACGAGCGCTACGCGGCCTGGTTCGTGGGCTACACGCCCAACATGGCCGGTGCCGTGTGGGTCGGCGACCCCGCACACAAGCGGAAGATGGTCGGCATCACCATCGGCGGCGTCCCGTACGGCAAGGTGTTCGGTGGCGAGGTCCCCGGACCGATCTGGGGCGACATGATGTCCGGCGCGCTGGAGGGCAAGCCCGTCGAGAACTTCAACACCGTCCACATCCCCGACGGCATCGACCGGGACCGCGGCGACGGGAACGGCGACGACGAGGGCCGCGACAACGGGGACAACGGCGGCAACGGAGACGGCGGCTTCATCGGCGGCCTGGTCGGCGGCAACAACGGCGGCGGCGGGGACGGCGGCGCCTTCCCGACACCGTCGTTCAGCATTCCGGAGGGATTCTTCCGAGGCCAGGGCAACGGGGGCAACGGGGGCAACGGGAACGGGGGACGCGGCTGACGCCGCGTCCTGAACGCGGACGGCCCCTTCCCGCCGTACGAAGATCTTCGTACGGCGGGAAGGGGCCGCGTGTTCCTGTCAGCGCGTTGACCTGCGGCCTCAGCCGCAGTGCTGCCAGCCGATCGAGTCGTACGCGACGGTCCGGCCGTTGTACACGATCGACCCCTCCCACCTCACGCACTTGCCGGCGGCGGCGACCGTGACCGGGCCCGCGTACTGCGCGAAGCTCCCGGAGTCGGTGTCGCTCCGCTCCGGAGACGTACTGGCCATGAGCTTGATGCTCATCGACGTGGTCACGCCGTAGAGCGGTCCTCCGGACTTGGTGAAGATCGCGCAGTTGTTCGTGCCGTCCCAGTAGAGCCGGACCTGGCCGACGTACTGCCCGGTGTACGGGCTGTAGTCCCCCGTGACGTTGTACGTGTCGATGAGGCTTCCCGAGCAGCTGCCCGCCGCGTCCGCCGTCCCCGCGAAGCTCAACGTCGCGGCGACCACGGCCGCTGCGGTCACGGACGCCTTGAGAACACGTCTCGACCCAGTCATCCCACCCTCAATTCGAACGAAAGTTCAGAGTCGGCTGACGCTAACACCCGCCCCGGGCCGGTGCCTCAGAAATCACACATTCGCGTCCGCGTGACCGCAGCCCCAGCTCCCTGGCTTCGCCAAGAGGCTCCCTGGGTCCCTAGGGCGTGTCCGCGAGGATCTTCTTCACAGCCGCGGCGACGCGGCCGCCCTCGGCCTGGCCCGCGACCTTCGGGTTCACGATCTTCATGACCGCGCCCATGGCCCGCGGCCCCTCCGCCCCGGCCGCCTTCGCCTCCTCGACGGCCTGGGCGACGATCTGGTTCAGCTCGTCGTCGCTCAGCTGCTTCGGCAGGTACGCGGCGAGCACCTCGCCCTCCGCCCTCTCCCGCTCCGCGCTCTCGGCGCGACCACCCTGCGCGAAGGCCTCGGCCGCCTCACGGCGCTTCTTCGCCTCCCGGGTGATCACCTTCTGTACCTCGTCGTCGGAGAGCTCGCGCTTCTCCTTGCCCGCGACCTCCTCCTTGGTGATCGCGGCGAGCGTCAGCCGGAGCGTCGAGGAGCGGAGCTCGTCGCGCTCCTTGATCGCGGCGTTGAGGTCGTCCTGCAGCTTCGACTTGAGCGTGGTCATGGGGTTGATTGTCGCAGGTGCGGGCGGACAGGCGCCCGTTGATTTGTGGGTGATGGTCCAAGGGATGGTCTAAGGACCGTGGGCGTCAGGGGATTTCGGGCACCGCCGGGCGGAGGTGACCCGTCCGGTCTGACACGATGGTCGTATGCGCGCGCGATACGGAGTCCCCCTGGGAATCGCGGCGGCTGGTGCCGCCGGTCTGTTGTACGCCGCGGGCTTCGAGGCCCGCTCCTTCCGCCTGCGCCGGGTCACGGTCCCGGTCCTGCCCTCGGGCATGCGCCCCCTGCGCGTGCTGCAGGTCTCCGACATCCACATGGTCAGCGGTCAGCGCAAGAAGCAGCGCTGGCTGCGGTCCCTGGCGGGCCTGCGCCCCGACTTCGTGATCAACACGGGTGACAACCTCTCCGACCCGGAGGGCATCCCGGAGGTCCTGGACGCGCTCGGCCCCCTGATGGAGTTCCCGGGCGCGTACGTCTTCGGCTCCAACGACTACTACGGCCCCGTTCCCCGCAACCCCGCCCGCTACCTGCGCGAGAAGGCCCAGGGCCGCCACGGCCTGAACGGCAACCCGCCGGCCGTCGGCGTGGTGCACATCCCGTGGGAGGACATGCGGGACGCCTTCGACGCGGCGGGCTGGCTGAACCTCACGAACACGCGCGGCACGCTCAAGATCGAGGGCGTCTCGCTGGAGCTGACGGGCCTGGACGACCCGCACATCAAGCGGGACCGCTACGAGCAGGTGGCCGGCGGTCCGTCGGATTCGGCCGACTTCTCCATGGGCGTGGTCCACGCGCCGTACCTGCGCACGCTGGACGCCTTCGCAGCCGACGGCTACCCCTTGATCCTGGCCGGCCACACCCACGGCGGCCAGCTGTGCATCCCCTTCTACGGCGCCCTGGTCACCAACTGCGACCTGGACACGGACCGTGTGAAGGGCCTGTCCACGCACACCGCGGAGGGCCGTACGTCGTATCTGCACGTCTCGGCGGGCTGCGGCACGAACCGCTACACACCGGTACGGTTCGCGTGCCCGCCGGAGGCGACGTTGCTGACGTTGGTGGGGCGGGAGTAGCGGGGAACCTCTCCCACCCGCAGGGGCCGGTCGCGGTCGGCCGGGTCTGGTCGGGGTCGGCCGGGGCACACGGCCAGGGACCCGCAGCCAGGGCCCCCGGCCAGGGACCCCCGGGCCAGGGACCCCCGGCCAGGGCCCCATTAACCCACACAGCCCGCCCACATCGCCCCCTATGTCCGCTTCTGTCAGCGTGGGGGCATGACCGCCCCGATACCCCGGGACATACCGGATCTCCCCGCGATTCCGGGCAAGCCCGCGCTGAAGCCCTCCCCCGTCCCCGCCACGGCCGTCGTCACCCCGGTCCGCCGCCCGGCGGCCGCGGCCTTCCGCCTGCTGGTCGCCCTCGCGGCGACCGCGGGCGTGACGCTCGACGTACTCCTGGGCGACCCGTCCCGGACCCTCGGCTACTTCGCGATCCAGAGCAACATCCTCCTCGCGCTGGTCATGGCCCTCTCGGCCCGCCGCGCATGGACGGCCAGCCGCCCGCTCCCAGGAGCCGTACTGGGCGCGACGCTGCTCTACGTCGTCATCGCGGCCCTGGTGCAGCACCTGCTCCTGGCGAACGAGGCGAGCCCCTTCTCCCTCGCGGGCGAAGCAGCCGCCCCGACGGGCTGGCAGGCCCTCGCCCACCACACGCTCCACACGGTGACCCCGATCGCGGCCGTACTGGACTGGCTCCTGCTCACGTCCCCCGGCCGCCTGCACCTGCGCCAGGCCAGCACGTGGCTGCTCTACCCCCTGGCCTACCTGGCCTTCTCCCTCATCCGAGGCGAGCTGCTCCTCCCGGGCACCACCGACCGCTACCTCTACCCCTTCCTGGACGTCGACCAGGACGGCTACAAGAAGGTCCTCGGCAACGCCCTCCTCCTCGGCCTCTCCTTCTACGCCCTCGCGATCCTCCTCGTGGCCCTCGACCACGCCCGCCCGAACCCCCTCCGGCACCCCTGGAAAACCGGATTTCGTCTCTAGCCACCAGTGGGCTAAAGTAAACGTCGTCGCCGCGACAGCAGCGACATCGGGGTGTAGCGCAGCTTGGCAGCGCGCTTCGTTCGGGACGAAGAGGTCGTGGGTTCAAATCCCGCCACCCCGACAGTGAAGTACCAGGTCAGGGGCCTGATCCAGTGAGTGGATCAGGCCCCTGACGGGTTTCTGGAGATCGGCTTTGGTCAGTGCCACGGCTGAGGGCATCGGGCCTGCCCGTTCGCGAATCCAGCTCCGTGGCTGACCAAGAACACGATGTCCAGCCGCCTCAACGGCCGTTGGATCACGGCACATGGCGGGCCATTACTCAGCGCGTCCCGCGACCACGCCCGTGTCCTCGCCCAGCGGGTGCGTGCGTTGCGGGAGGTCCGTGGGTGGACGCGGGAGCGGCTCGCTAAGGAAGCGGGCATCGCCGTCGGGACGCCGGCCCGTCTGGAGAGCGAGGGAGCAGTCCAGCCAGGTTTCTTCACCGTCGGCGCAGTCGCTGAGGCTCTGGAGGTCTCCCGCATGTTCCTTCGCCAGTACGGGACACACGCCGTGGAGGAGAAGCTCCGCGAGCGCTGGTTCGACCGGATGATCTCCCCGGAGAAGGCCGTGCACTGCTTCATCGGAAACGTCGCGGCCCGCCCCAAGACGTTTCTGCTGTTGGGCCTCTTCTACTCACGACGGGATGTCGTCCAGAGCTTCCAAGAAAGTCTGTTCGACCTGTAAGGGTGAGTACGCAGGGCAGGTCGAGGCTGCTGGCCGCGTCGGGAACCCCGCCGCCGTTCCTAGTGCTTCGTCCGGTTCTTGAGCACCGCTGCCCGGGACAGCCCTTGGGCCGTCCCGGGCAGAGCCGGGTACAGGGGGTTACGGGATGGTGAGGTAGGCGCGTTCGATCGTCTGGACGAGCGTGTTGCCGTCACGGTCCGTAAGCTCGGCGCGCAGGGAGACCGAGCCCGGCTTCGCCGGGTGCTTCAGCGAGAGGTGCGTGCCGCCGACGGCTCTGGCGGGCTGCCAGGTGGCGCCGTCGTCGTACGACACCTGGAAGGTGAGCTTCGCGGGTCGCTGCCCGGCCGCCGCGCCCTCGACGGTGAAGGGAACCTCGAAGCGCTTGCCCGCCTTCGCCGTGCTGGCCAGGGTCAGGTCGGGGCTGAAGCGGACCGCCGACAGCGGAAGCGCGGCGAAGGCGCCCTCGGGGGTCCTGGCGGAGCGGAAGGTCCACTCCGCGTGGACGCGCGTGCTGACGGCGTACACGGCCGGGTCGCGGGAGTTGTCCACGGTCAGCTTGTACGCGGTGTCCTCGGCGGGAACCGTGTACTCGGTGACGCCGTCGGTCGGCGGGATGCCGTACTCGTCGGAGATCTCCTTGCCGTCCGCCTCCAGCCTGGTCGTCACGGAGGTCGTGTCGCTGGTGCCCCAGTGCCCGCCGCCGTCACCGAACAGCGGGACGTACGCCCGGAGGGTGTTGCCCTCGCGGGCGGCGCCGGGAAAGCCCCTGCCCGGTCCGGGGGCGTCGGGACCGTGGAGGACCGGGCCGAAGACGCCGACACCGAACCGCTCCCGGTAGCCGCGGCCGGCCTTCCAGGTCTGCGGCATCCTCATGAGGAAGTTCTCGAATACCGACTCCCGGCCCTCGCCCGAGACCTGCCAGGTGCGCACCGACCACTTCACGCCGTTGTCGAGGATGTACTCGGTGCTCCGGAACGGGAGATCACCCCGCATGTCGGTGAAACCGCTCACCAGGTCGCCGTCGGGCAGGTGCGGGGTCACCTCCGCCTGGACGCGCCGGCCGTCGACCGCCTCGCCCACCTGGAGGTCGACCTTCGCCAACTGCCTGCGCTCGACCCGCGCCGTGAAGCCGTCCAGGCTGCCCTTCCGGTACCAGGCGGCGTGGTAGTTGACCGGCCTGCCGTCCCCGTCCTTCGCGGTCCAGTTGCCGGAGTACAGGGCGGTCAGCCTCTCCACGGCCTCCCCGCCGCCGAGCCGCCCGAACCGCGAGCCCTCGAAGGTGGGCATCAGGTACTGGAGGGAGCCGTCGCTGAGCCCCTCGCCCCGCCCGAAGCCGATCGCGACCGTGGCGTCGGTGTTCTCGGCCGCCGGGTCCGGCACGGTGATGTCCACCGGCTTCGCCTGCCGAGCGTCGACGGTGACCGTCTTGTCACCGTCCAGCCGGAACTTCGGCTCCAGCAGGACGGCGTGGGTCGGGGACGAGGTCTGCGGGTGGATCACACCGCTGAGGATGTAGTCGCCCTTGGGCAGTCGTATCGTCAGTTCGCCGTCCTTCTCGTCGGCGTACTCGGCGTAGAAGTCGCTGTAGAGGCCCGCGACGGAGGTGGCGGCGTCGCCGGTCGGATCGCCGTTCTCGTCGATGTGCTTGAGCGTCAGGCTGTACGACTCCACCTCGCGCGCCACGCCGACGGCGGACCGCACCTGGACCTTGCCGTCGGCGGAGGTCGCCTGCACCGAGCCGCCGAAGCTGCCGTCGGCGCTGCCCGCGCGGGTGTCCGCCGTGACCTCGGCGCTCGCCGTGCCGCCCGCCGGAACCGTGATCCGCTGCGGTGAGACGCTGAACATGCCTTCGGTGGCGGGCTTTCCGTCAACCGCGTAGGCGTCGACGGACAGGTCCAGGGTGACCGGCTCGGTGCCGAGGTTGCGGTAGGTGAGCTGCTTGGTGGACGGCTTGTCGTCGCCGTGCGGCCACTGCTGCTCACCGAAGTCGAGCGGGCCCTGCTCTGTGACGACGCTCTGTTGCAGCGCCCGGACCACATCCGTACGGCCGGTGCCCTGCTGAAAGGAGCTGTACGTCCCCGGCTTGGCGGAACCGGTGAGGACCGCCTTGAGGCGCTCGCCGCTCCAGTCGGGGTGCTGCTGGGCGAGGACGGCGGCGGCGCCCGCGACATGCGGGGTCGCCATGGACGTACCGTCGAGGGTGGCGTAGCCGGGGACGCCGGAGGGGTACTCGCTCTCGACGAGACTGCCGGCCGCTGCCGCGGCGGTGATCTCGACACCGGGCGCGGTCAGGTCGGGCTTGACCCCGCTGTCCCCGACGCGCGGACCGCGGCTGGAGAAGCCGGCGAGGGAGTCGGACTTGTCGACCGCGCCGACGGTGAGCGCGGAATCCGCGCTGCCGGGCGAGCCGACCGTGCCCTCACCGAACTCGCCCTCGTTGCCCGCCGCGACGACGAAGAGCGTGTCGGACTCGGCGGAGAGCCGGTCGACCGCCTCCTCCATCGGGTCGGTGCCGGGCAGGTCGGTGCCGCCGAGGCTGAGGTTGACGACGTCCGCGCCCTGGGCCACCGCCCACTCCATGCCGGCGATGATCCCGGAGTCCGAGCCGGAGCCGGTGTCGTCCAGGACCTTGCCGTTGAGGATCTTCGCGCCCGGCGCCACGCCCTTGAACCTGCCGTCCGACTTGGCGCCGGTGCCGACCACGGTGGACGCCACGTGCGTGCCGTGGCCGAACTTGTCGCCGGTGCCGTCGGAGCCCGAGAAGTCCTTCTCCTCGACCACCTGCTGCGCCAGGTCGGGGTGGGAGGAGTCGACTCCGGTGTCCAGGACGGCGACCTTCACCCCGGTGCCGTCGTACCCGGCGGCCCACGCGGTCGGCGCGCCGATCTGCGGGACGCTCTTGTCGAGGGAGGCCTTGCGCCGTCCGTCCAGCCAGACCTTCTCGACGGCGCCGGACTCCTCAGTGGTGACGGTGTCCCAGAAGTCGGCCGCCCGCTTCTTGACGGACCGCATCGACTTGCCGTTGACCACGGGCAGCGCACGGCCCATCCGGGCCCCGGCCTCGGTGAACGGGCTCATCGAGGGCGCCTTCTTGCCCTTGAACGTGACGATCAGCGGGACGTCGGACCTGCCCGCGTCGTCGTAGCCGTCCTTGATCAGCTGCGTCACGTCGAACAACCGCGCGTCCAACTTGCCCTGGGCCAGCAGTAGTTCGGCGTCACCGGGGACGACCCGGGTGTGTCCCGCGACCTCTCGGATCGAGAAGGGCACGGCCCCCCGGCCCGGGGCCCGCTCCACCCCGGAGACCCGGCCGTCGCCGCCGACCAGGACACGGTCGCCGGTGACCAGCGTGACCGTCTTCACCGCGGCCGCCGTACGGCCGCCTCCGGTGTCGACGGCCCCGGCGCCGGCCGGGAGACCGGCCATCACCATGGCCGCGGTAGCCACTCCCGCGGCCATGGCCGCAGGTCTGTGGCGTGCGCGTAACCTCATCTGAGAGCTCCTGTTCGTCGGGTCGGTGGAAGTTGTCACGGGACGGCGGGGCCCGTGATCTGGCGGCCGTCGCTGTCGTACGGCCAGACATTGGGGACGCAGCCGGACATGCCCTTGATCTGCTGCATCATCGCGGGGGCCGGTTTGCCCGGCCCGGGGCAGGTGACATGGCCGTGGCCGAGGAAGTGGCCCACCTCGTGGTTGATGATCAGGGCGCGGTAGGCGGTGACGTCCTTGGCGTAGACGGGAGTCGCCAGCACCCAGCGCCTGAGGTTCACCATCACGTTGCGGTCCACGCTGCAGTTGACCTTGCCGCCTGTGTCGAGGCCGCCCTCGGCGCAGAACTTGTCGACGGTCGTCGGGGTGGCGAGGCGGACCACGAAGTCGGCGGGGCCGGTGGACACCCGCTGGAACGCCGAGTGTCCGTCGGCCGTCCAGCCGCGCGGGTCGGCCAGGATGTGTTCCACCTCTTCGGCGGTGTCGGCGGCGGACAGCATGATGCCGTCCTCCACCTCGACGCGGTAGCGAAGTGCCGTTCCCTCGCCGGCCTTCGCGCTGTCGCCGGGCGCGGTGACGAAGGTTCCCGGACCGCTGTGAGGAAGAGGCGCACTGGAAGGGTGCGGCTCCGATTCCGGTGGCTCGGTGGTCCGGCGTGCCGCCGGGCTTCCGGCGGGGGCGTCCCGTTCGGTCGCCGGACTTCCGGCGGGGGCGTCCGGCCCAGTCGCCGGCGGGGGCCCGTCGGCGCCGCTTCGTCCGGCCACCGCCGATGTCCCGGAACCTGCCTCCGGCCGCGCCGCCGCCGGCGCATGCCCCGCGTCGGACGACAGCCACACGGCCACCGAGCCGCCCACGGCCCCGAAGACGGCCAACGCGGCCAGTCCCCCCGCCCGTTGCCTCTTCGCACTCCGCGCGGAGTGCTTAGGACGACGGCGGGAGAGCTCTCGTTTGTGCGCTGTCACGGTCGTTCACGATGTGATCACCATGTGACCGGAGCAGGCTTGAAAGGTAACGAAACGATAACCCCCCTCCTGGTCATGCTCATGTAGATACTGACCCCATGCCACGTGTACTGCTGATCGAAGACGACCGCGCCGTCCGCGAGGGCGTCGCCCTGGCCCTCAGACGCCAGAACCACGACGTCGCCGCCTCCGCGACCGGGGAGGAGGGGATGGACCGGCTGCGGTCCTTCCGACCGGACATCGTGGTCCTCGATCTGATGCTGCCCGGCATGACCGGGCTGGACGTGTGCCGGAGCATACGGGCCGTCGACCAGACACTGCCGATCATCATGGCGACCGCACGGGGGGACGAAGTGGACATCGTTGTCGGTCTGGAGACGGGAGCCGACGACTACGTGGTCAAGCCTGTACAGGCCCGCGCGCTCGACGCGCGCATCCGCGCCGTCCTGCGCCGCGCGGGCGCAGCCCCCACCGGGGAAGGGCTTCCGAAGATCGACACCTACGGCGAACTGGCCGTCGACCGGGCCGGGTTCACCGTCACGATGAACGGCGCGCCCATCGCCCTCGCCCCCTCCGAGATGCGGCTCCTGCTCACCCTCTCCGCCTCGCCGGGCCAGGTCTTCAGCCGCCAGCAACTACTGGAGGCCGTCTGGGAGCACGACTACCACGGCGACGCCCGCCTGGTGGACGCCTGCGTCAAACGACTGCGAACCAAGATGTCCGAGCCGCCCCGCGCACCCCGCTACATCCACACTGTGCGCGGTTTCGGCTACCGCTTCGCGGCCCCGTGAGGGGCGGTCCGCGGTTCCGTCTCAGGGGCGGTCTGCGGGCCCGGCTGGTGGTGGCCTTCGGACTCGTCGCCGCCGTTGCCGCCGCCACAACCGGCGCGCTCACCTTCCGCGAGGCGCGTACCGGGGTGCTCCAGCAGAGCCAGGACGCCGTCATACGACAGCTGCGAACCCAGCTCAACGAGCGTGCCCCCGAGATCGGTTATCCTCCGGACCAGTCGGTGCTGCAGGACCTCGCGACCGAGGTGGCGGCCACCGAGGCGGCGGGAAGCCGGCGCGTGCTGGTCACGTACGGCGAGCTCAGCGCGACCTCCGTGCCCGGTGACTCCTTCCCGGAACTGACGCCCGCGCTGCGCGAGGCCGTCGCGTCCAGCCGGGCCACCGTCTTCCAACGGGTACGGGACGGCGAGCGCACCTCGCTCGCCGTCGGCATGTCGGTCACCTTCGGCGGCCCCGACCGGTCACGGCTGGCCTCCGGGGTCCGGGTGTTCCTGGTCGTTCCGCAGACCGCGGAACAGGCCTACGTCGACGCCCTGGTCACCGCCGTCGAACGGGCCATGATCGCGGCCCTGTTGCTCGCCGTCGTGCTCGCCCTGTTCGCCGCGCGGGGCGTGTTGCTGCCGGTGCGGGCCCTCCGGCACGCCACGCGCCGTATCGCCGAAGGGCGTCTGGACACCCGGCTCGCGGTCAACGGTTCCGACGAACTCGCCGATCTCTCCCACACGTTCAACGAGACGGCGGCCGCCCTGGAGGCGTCGGTGGCCGAGCTGCGCGACATGGAGGCCCGGGCCCGCCGCTTCGCCGCGGACGTCTCGCACGAACTGCGCACCCCGCTGGCCGCCATGTCCGCCGTCACCGACGTTCTCGACGAGGACGCCGCCCGGCTGGACCCGGACACCGCCACCGCGGTCCGGCTGATCAGCGAGGAGACCGTCAAACTGGCCCGCCTCGTCGACGACTTGATGGAGATATCCCGGTTCGACGCGGGCGCGGCGGTGCTGCACCTCGACGAGATCGACCTGGCCGAGTCGATCCGGCGCACGCTCGCCTCCCGCGGCTGGTCGGGGGCGGTCCAGACGCACCTGCCACCGCCCGACCAGGTGCGCGGACGCGTCGACCCGCGCCGCCTCGACGTGGTCGTCGCCAACCTAATCGGCAACGCCCTGAAGCACGGGGAACGTCCTGTGTCCGTGCGCCTGAGCCGGGCCCCCGCCGAGGTGACGGTGATCGAGGCGGCTGTCATCGAGGTGCGGGACAGCGGGCCCGGCATCCCGGACGACGTCCTGCCGTACGTCTTCGAACGGTTCTACAAGTCGGACACCGCCCGGACCCGCTCCGAGGGCAGCGGCCTCGGCCTGTCGATCACCGTCGAGAACGTCCGGATCCATGGCGGCAGCGTCCGCGCGGCCAACCATCCGGCGGGCGGCGCCGTCTTCACCGTGGAACTCCCGCTGCGGCGGGACGAGTCGTCCGAGGAGGGCAGGTCATGAAGGCCGTCCGCGCTCTCGCACTGCTGACCTCCCTCTTCGCGCTCTCCTCCTGCGGGATCCCCACGACCGGAGTGGTGGAGGCCGGTGGCCCCGCGAGCGGGATCCCCCCGATCACACGGGTCTACTTCGTCCACGGCGACACCGTCGTCGCGGTCCCGCGCTCGATCGCCTACCCCTCGGACCCGGGGGCGGCCTTGCGGTTGCTGATGCTCGGACCGACGTCCGCCGAAGCCCGCAAAGGCCTCACCACCGAGGTACCCGGGCTGCCGACCTCCGCACCGCTCCCGCCGCCCACCGCCGGCGAGTGGAGGGACCTCTCGTCGGACGCCCCGGCCGTGACCGTCAACGGCGATACCCTCTCAGTCGAACTTCCCTCCGGAATAGGCGCGTTGAGACGCTTGGCTACCCGGCAGCTGATCTGCACGGCCGCCGCCGCGCACCACCTCGGCAAGCCCTCGGCCGGCCCGGTGACGGTCCGGGTCGCGAGCGACAGCGGGTGGCACGCCATGGGATCCGACGAGGACTGCCCCGTACCGTGAGTGCCCGCCCTGCCGGTCGAGTACCCGACAGGCAGGGGTCGCTGTGTTCGCTCCTCAACGGTCGCCGCAGATTCAGCGGCTCAGCGTGTGAACGGCCCGCCCAGACGCGTGTACGACAGTTTCAGCGACGTCACGGAGTACGCCTTCGAGCCCGTCGTCGTGATGCCCGAGCCGGAGCCCTTCAGAAGGTGGACGAGGCCCCAGCGGTCCTCGTAGCCCAGCTGTTCGTTGGTGTCGATCACGAGGTCGGCCCGGCCGTCGCGGGTGTAGTCGGTGAGCTTGAGGTAGGCGCCGAACTGGTCCTCGGTCTCGGTCGTACCGGTGATGCCGGAGGTGTCCTGGGTGTAGGACTTGGCACCGGTCCCGGACAGGCCGCCCGCGCGGCCGAGGAGGACGCTGACCGTACCGGCGTTGCGCTTGGTGCCGAGGTCCTCGCCCCGGGCGCCGACGGCGAGGTCCGCGTAGCCGTCGCCGTTGACGTCGCCGGCCGCAATGGCTGAGCCGAAGAAGTCCTCGTTCTCGGACGTGCCGGGCACGCCCGTGGTGTTCTGGGTGAACTTCACGGGCTTGCGGGCGATGTCGGGGCCACCCGAGCCGCCGTACTGGACGGTCACGTAGCCGCGTTCGCCGTCGCCCGTCTCGTAGCCGCGGCCGATGGCCAGGTCACCGTAGCGGTCCTTGTCGAAGTCGCCGATGGCCAGAATGTCGCCGCTCTGGTGGCCCCCGTCGTCGGGCACCCGCAGCTCGCCCGCCCGCTGGGTGAACGTGCTGCCGCCGCGGTGGAAGTAGGCCCGCAGGTCCAGGTCGCTGGTGCCGTCCTGGAGGTCGTTGCCGAGGATGTACAGGTCAGTGGCGGCGTCGGCGGTGACCCGGCCGGCGACGAGGTTGGGGGCCCACAGGTAGCCGTAGGAGCCGCCGAGGGAGTCCCAGCCGCTCTTGCCGCCGGCACGGGTGAAGGGACCCTTGAGAACGACCACGCCGGAGCGGCTGTGGCTGGTGACGGCCAGGTCCTGGTCGCCGTCACCGTCGAAGTCGCCAGACACCACCTCCTCGCCGAAGTGGTCGCCCTGGCCCTCGTACTCCTGCGGGACCGGGGAGTTGAAGACGGTGCCCGAGCCAAGGCCCTTGGCGCTGCCCCAGACGACGGTCAGCCCGCCACGGGACTGGATGGTGCCGACGTCCTCGCCGGGCGAGGAGACGACCAGATCGGCGAAGCCGTCGCGGTCGAGGTCGGCCGTGGTGGAGGCGGACCCCCACCCGTCCTCCGCTTCCACCGCACCCGGGATGCCCGCCGAGTCCTGGTGGATGATCTGGACGCGGGTGCCGGGACCGGACGGCGTGCCGTAGACGACGGTGACCCGGCCGTCCTTGGCGTGCGAGCCGCCCAGCATGACGAAGTCGCGGTAGCCGTCGCCGTTGAAGTCGTCGGACAGCTTGGCGGGGGCCGCCGACGCCGCGGGGGCCGTCATGAACGGTGTGCAGACCGCTGCCACGAGGGCCACGGCAGCAGCGGGGAGGGCGGTACGTCTGGCCATGGGTCTCCGTTGTCGAGAGCGTGCTGTGAGCGACCTGTTGATCTGATCGACTGCGCTCTACGACGTAGGCGGCGGCCGAATGGTTGTACGAACGCTCAGGGACAGCCCGCTCCGTCCTCGTCCCCCTGTTGTGGAGGGGAAGCGAGTGCCACTCCTTGGCGTCACGTGGGAAGCAGTAAATGTTGCGGTCGGTGACCCACGGGGGTGAGCTGAGCTTGATGCACCGGATCCCAGCGAGCGCGGACGGAACCGCGCAGGTCACGGTGCGCGAGGAGAGCGTGCGATGCGGATGATGATGAAGGCCCGCATGGACACCCAGATGTCGAATCAGGTGACGAAGGGTGGAGCGATGCCCGACTCAGTGAAAGCGGCCATCGAGCGGCTGAAGCCGGAGGCCGCCTACTTCACTCCTGAGGGCGGGCGCTCCATGATTCTGGTATTCGACATGCAGGACAGCTCGGAGTTGCCCTCCATCGCCGACCCGTTCTTCCAGGAGATGGGCGCGGAAGTCACATTCGAGCCGGTCATGAACCTCGACGAATTGCAGAGGGGCCTTGCTGCCCTGAAGTAGCAGCGCTGACCTCAGCGTCCGGGGGCAGGTGGGACCGGCGTCGTGACGGACTCGATGGCGGCCAGGGCCATGGAGAGGGCCGCTCGCGCGTCCTCGCCTGTGGGGGTGGGGGTGCCGGCGGTGCGGACCGTGTGTGTGAAGGCGGCGAGTTCGGCTACGTACGCGTCGTGGTCCCTTCCGCTATGGCGGCCTTGAGGGCCTCCAGGGCCATCCGAGACCACCCTGGGTCGGTGACGGTCGGCCGGGCGCGATGGATCAGTGACGTGAGCCAGGTGGGCTGTCAGGACAACGCCCCGGCCAGCGTTCCCGCCAGTGTGAGTGTGAGGAAGGCCGCGCCCCAGACCATCGCCCGGCGTATGCAGCGGTACTTGAGCCAGGCCGTGCGGGACAGGACCTCCAACTGCGTCGCGTCTCCGGAGGAGGAGGCCTGGGAGGCGCGTCGGGGTGATGCGGCCAGACCGAGCAGGACGAGGGACGGGGCGCAGGCGGCGCAGCCGGCCCAGACCAGGAGTTGTGGGATCACGGCGTACTGGCCCGGCACGATGAGGCCGCCGGTGATCGCACCGAGCAGGGCGGTCAGGGCCGCGCCCAGGGTCGCCAGCGTCAGTCCGGCCTTGCTGTCGGCCTTCGCGAGTTGCTCGCGGGCCTCGGCCAGGAGGTCCCGGGTGGGTTCCGCCGCGCGGCCGGTCTGCGTCCCGGTCCTGGTCCTGGTCTCGCCGCTCGGTGTGGTCATACCTCCCCCTCGCTGATCAGCGGCTTTCCCGAGTACCCCGAAGTGGCCCTTCCAGTACGGGTGGTGACGCCCGGCACGCGGGGCTCAGGTGTTCCACGTCTCGTCGTACGGGTCGGCCGGTGCCGGTACCGGTCTGGAGCTGGTGACTTCGAGGTACGGGATCGGGCCGTCGTTGACCGGGTCCTCGGTCCGGCGGGGGGTGTAACGGCCGGTGATCTCCAGCCAGGTGTCCGGGCTCAGGACCGGGGGGATGTTGCCGGTCAGGGCGATCTTGACCGGCTGGGCGTCGGCCGCGCAGCAGTTGAGGCCCATGCGGACCAGGTAGGGGGTGCCCGCCCGGTCCAGCGTGACGAAGCCGGTGATCTTCAGCTCGCGGTCGCGCAGGGATCGGCCGTCGTCGTAGACCGCCCGGCCCGCGTAGTCGGCCACGCCGAGCCGGAGGGGGTCGCCGGCGGGGAGGTCCGGGAAGCCGAAGGGCTTCGTCAGGGCCGTGCCCGTGTGGGCCGCGCTGTAGGAGCCCAGGGCCGGCGGGGAGACCAGGATCAGGGCGAGGACGGGGAGGGTGAGGAGCCAGGAGACACGGGGCTCGTGATGGTGGCGCTGTTGCCCGCGTGCGTGGCGGCGTTCGTACCAGAGCGTCGCCGCCGCCGTCGCGATCAGCACCACGCCCGCCAGCAGCACCAGCGGGCGCAGGCCCGCCTTGACGTAGCGCAGGTACAGGTCGGTGAGACCGGCGTGCAGGAGCGTCGCGCCGAGCAGGAAGAGGAGGGCCGTCTGGGCCAGGCGGTTCACAGCAGGACCGTTCCGGTCAGGGCCGACACGACGACGGCCAGGGCGAACGTGGCGGGGGCGAAGCGCAGGGCGAAGGCCCGGCCGAAGGTGCCCGCCTGCATCGCGAAGAGCTTCAGGTCGATCATCGGCCCCACGACCAGGAACGTCAGACGGGCCGTCAGCGAGAACTGGGTCAGGGACGCCGCCACGAACGCGTCCGCCTCCGAGCAGATGGACAGCAGGACGGCGAGCACCGCGAGGGCCAGCACCGAGAACACCGGATTCCCGGCCGCCGCGCGCAGCCACTCCTCCGGCACCACCGCCTTCAGCGTCGCCGCGGCCATCGCACCGATCACCAGGAAGCCGCCCGCGTGCGTCACGTCATGGCGCACCGAGCCCCAGAAGGCCGCCCCCCTGCCCTGCCCCTCGTACGAGGGTCTGTCCGGCGGGCGCAGCCAGTCCGTGCGGCCGACGCGGTGCCAGAGCCAGCCCATCGCGCAGGCCACCAGCAGGCTGGCGACGAAACGGGCCAGGACCATCTCCGGGTTGCCCGGGAAGGCCACGGCCGTCGCCGTCAGCACGATCGGGTTGATGGCGGGCGCCGAGAGGAGGAACGCCAGGGCCGCCGCCGGTGTGACCCCTCGGCGGACCAGTGCCCCGGCCACCGGCACCGACGCGCACTCGCAGCCGGGCAGCACCGCGCCCGCCACGCCCGCGACCGGGACCGCCAGGGCCGGGCGCTTCGGCAGGGCGCGGGCGAAGAAGGACGGCGGCACGAACACCGCGATCGCCGCCGACAGCAGCACGCCGAGCACCAGGAACGGCAGCGCCTGGACCATGACCGCGACGAACACCGTCATCCAGCTCTGCATCACCGGTGCGGACAGGGCTCCGCGGATCGGGCCCTGGAGCATGACCGCCGTGAGCAGGAGGAGGGTGAGCAGGAGAGGGGAGTTGAGGTGGCGGGCGTCGTCGGAGTCCGAGTTCGGGCCCGCGCCCGTGCCCGTGTCCTTACCGGGTGCCGACTCCGTGGTCTCGTCGGTGCTGCCGGTCTCGTCGGTCTCCTGCGGGGCGGGGTTCGTGGTGGCCACGGGCCCGGTACCTCCGGTCGTGCGCACGGGCATTGCCTCCCCTTCTGTACGGCCGCGCCAGGCCGGGCGTTCAGCCACCGCAGTTCCCTTCTGGAACCAGCCGTCCCGGTGAGGCAGTCTTCTCCCTTGTGGGGAGCGTTCCGAACCAAGGTCTGCCAGGTGATCCGGCCACACACATGATCGTGTGCGGGGACGACGGGCTCGCGCACCGCCTGGCCGCCGAACTGCGCGGTGTGTACGGCGAACAGGTCACGCTCGTGGTGCCGCCCTCGGGGCGCCGGGTGCGGCAGCCGGTCGTCGGACGGGCCCGGGCCGCCTCTGCGGCCCTGCTCGACCGGGTCAGCGCGGCCGTCAACCGGACGGGCACGGGTGGCGCCGAACCGGCCGCGAACGAGCAGATCGTGGAGGCCCCCGACGTCACGGAGGCCGTGCTCACCGACGTGGGCGCCGACCGGGCGGCCGCCTTGGCGCTGGTGTACGACGACGACGAGACCAACATCCGCGCCGCGCTCACCGCCCGCAGGCTCAACCCCCGCATCAGGCTCGTACTCCGGCTGTACAACCGGCGGTTGGGCCAGCACATCGAGGAACTGCTCGACCAGACGGCGGCGGTGGCCTCCGGCACGGGGCCCGGCACGGGAGGCGGACTGGACGCGTCGACGACCGTGCTGTCCGACGCCGACACGGCCGCTCCGGCGCTGGCCGCCACCGCCCTCGTGGGCACCAGCAAGGTCGTCCAGACCGAAGGGCTCGTCCTGCGTGCCGTGGAGCGGCAGCCGCCGCGGCCGGGCGAGGTGGCCGACCCCGGCCTGTGCACCCTGGCGCTGCTGTCCGCGACGAGCAACGACCCGGCCGGGGCGGACGGTTCCGAGGGTAGCGGGGAGCAGGGGCCGCGACTGCTGCCGGACGAGGCGGCGGTGGCGTCGGCGACCGGGCGCGGGACCGTTGTCCTGGAGCAGGTGTCGTACTCCGGGCCGTCCCTGCCGACCGGGCGGGGCGGTGTACCGCCGTTCGCCTCGCTGTTCTCACGCCGGCTGCGGTGGTCACTGGCCGGGCTGGTGGGGTGTGTGCTCGCGCTCGCCGTCGCGTTGATGTTCGTGACCGGGGAGCATCCGCTGTACGCCACGTACGTCACGCTCCTCGACCTGTTCGGCATCAACGATCCCGCGTACCACGAGTCGACCGGGCGGCAGGTGCTGCAACTGCTCTCCGGGCTGGTCGGGTTGCTGCTGCTGCCGGTGCTGCTGGCCGCGGTGCTGGAGGCACTGGGCACGTTCCGCAGCGCGTCGGCGCTGCGGAAGCCGCCTCGGGGGCTCGGCGGACATGTGGTGCTGCTCGGGCTCGGCAAGATCGGCACGCGGGTGCTGACGCGGCTGCGGGAGCTGCACATTCCGGTGGTGTGCGTCGAGTCCGACCCGGAGGCCAGGGGGATGGCCACGGCGCGGCGGCTGCGGGTGCCGGTGGTGCTCGGGGATGTCACGCAGGAAGGGGTACTGGAGGCCGCGAAGATCCATCGCGCGCATGCCTTGCTGGCGTTGACCAGCGCGGATACGACGAATCTGGAGGCCGCGTTGTACGCGCGGTCCGTGCGGCCCGATCTGCGGGTCGTGCTGCGGCTGTACGACGACGACTTCGCGACCGCGGTGTACCGGACACTGCGGGCCGCGCATCCGTTCGCCCTCACGCGGAGCCGGAGTGTGTCCCATCTGGCTGCGCCCGCGTTCGCCGGGGCGATGATGGGGCGGCAGATTCTGGGGGCGATTCCGGTCGAGCGGCGCGTGTTGCTGTTCGCGGAGGTGGATGTGGCCGGGCATCCGCAGTTGGAGGGGCGGACGGTGGGGCAGGCGTTCCGGGCGGGGGCCTGGCGGGTGCTGGCGCTCAACACGGCACCTCCTGGGGGGCGGCGGGGCGAAGGGGAAAGTCCGGAGGAGGAAGGAGCGCCGGCTTCGGGGCTGGTGTGGGATCTGCCTCCTACGTATGTGCTGGGGGCGGATGATCGGGTGGTGCTGGCGGCTACGCGGCGGGGGTTGGCGGAGTTGCTGGGGCGGAGGCGGCGGGAGCGGGCGGGGGCGTAGTCGCGGTTCGTTGTACTGCTCGGCGTTGCGAGGTGCCCGGCGTCGGGGCCGAGGCACGGGGGTTGCGCCACCCGGCGTTACGAGGTGCTCGGCGTCGGAGCTGGGGCCGGGCGTGGCGCGACCCGGCGCAGCGGGGTGCCGCCCGCGCCCACCCGTGCCGCCCCAGGCGGCACGACTGCCCGCGGACTGGGCACGACCGCCCGGGACTGGGCACGGGGCTGCCCGCGGACCAGCCACGACCGCCCGCGGGCCGGGGCGACCGACCGGGGCTGGGCGCGGCGGCCCGGGGTGCGTGGCTACTTCTTCAGGTGCCTCTCCGCGAACTCCAGTTCCAGTCTCACCTGCTTGATCCGTTCGTCCACCACCAGTGAGCCGTGCCCGGCGTCGTAGCGGTACACCTCGTGGACCGCGCCTCTCGCCTCCAGGCGCTTGACGTAGTTCTCGATCTGGCGGATCGGGCAGCGCGGGTCGTTGACGCCGGCCGAGATGTAGACCGGTGCCTTGACCCGGTCGACGTATGTGAGGGGGGACGAGGCCTCGAAGCGGTCGGGGACCTCCTCGGGGGTGCCGCCGAGAAGCGTGCGGTCCATGGCCTTCAGCGCTTCCATCTCGTCGTGGTAGGCCGTGACGTAGTCGGCGACGGGCACCGCCGCGATGCCCAGCGTCCACGCGTCGGGCTGGACGCCGAGGCCGAGCAGGGTGAGGTAGCCGCCCCAGGAGCCGCCGGTGAGGATCAGGCGGTCGGGATCGGCGAGGCCCGAGGTGACGGCCCATTCGCGGACCGCGGCGATGTCCTCCAGCTCGATGAGGCCCACGCGGTGCTTCAGGGCGTCCGTCCAGGCACGGCCGTAGCCCGTGGAGCCGCGGTAGTTGACACGGATCACCGCGTAGCCGTGGTCGATCCACGCCGCCGGGCCCGCCGCGAAGGAGTCGCTGTCGTGCCAGGTCGGGCCGCCGTGGATGTCGAAGACCGTGGGGAGCGGGCCGGTGGTGCCCGTCGGCTTCTGGACGAGGGCGTGGATGCGGCCGCCCGGCCCCTCCACCCACACGTCCTCCACCGGCACCGAGCCGGGTGACTTCATGCCGGGCGGGTCGAGCACGACACCGCCGGACGTGGAGCGGACCGCCGAGGGCTCGGCGGCCGAGGACCACATGTACTCCACGCTGCCGTCGGGCCGGGCCGTGGCACCGGACACCGTGCCGGGCGGGGTCGGGATCTCGGTCAGGGCGCGGCTCGCCAGGTCGTAGCGGAACAGCTCGCTGCGGGCCTCGAAGCTGTGCGCGATGAGCAGGCCGGTGCCGTCCGGGTACCACTCGGCGCTGACGTCGCCCGGCAGTTCCAGCGCCAGGTCCGTCTCCTCGCCGGAGGCGACGTCCCAGACCAGGGGCTCCCAGCGGCCCCGGCGCTGGTGGCCGATGAGGAGACGGGTGTCGCCGTCCACGGGGGCGAAGCCGAGGACCTCCAGGCCCAGCTCGCGCGTACCGCCCTCGGTGTCGTCGAGGTCGGCGACCGGGGTGCCGTCGGTGCGCAGGACGCGCAGGGCGGAGTGCATGGCGTCGCCGTGCTCGGTGTGCTCGATGGCGATGAGCGAGCCGTCGTGGGAGAGGTCGCCGACGCCCGCCGATTCGCGGTGGCGGTAGATCTCCACCGGCGCCTCGCCGGTGCGGACGAGGTGGATCGTCGTACCGTCCTCGTCGGTCGATCGGCCGACGACCGCCGTGCGCCCGTCACGGCCGAGGGCGAGGCCCGCCGGGTAGGAGGCGTCCAGGCCCTCGGCGGCGAGCTCGTCCGCGCCGCCCGTGAAGGGCTGGCGGCGCCAGACGCCGAACTCGTCGCCGTCCTTGTCGTCGAACCACCAGATCCAGGCGCCGTCCGGTGACAGCACACCGTCCGTCGTGCCGTTCGGCCGGTCCGTCACCTGGCGCTGCTCGCCCGTCTTCCGGTCCCAGGCGTACAGCTCGTACGTCCCCGTCGCGTTCGACACGAACAGGGAGCGGTCCGGCGCGTCCTCCGCCCAGTCGGGCAGGGACACCCGGGGCGCCCGGAAGCGCTTCTCCCAGTCCGGCATCCGCTCCTGCTGTGCCGCCTGTACCTCTTGCTCGTGCTGGTCCCGCTGATCCCGCGCGTCGGATCCGTTGCTCTCAGTCATGGCCCCATACTGCCCGCCCCTCGCCGACAATTCGCTGGCGAGGTCCTCAGCCTGTGGATAACCTCCACCGGTCCCCCTTCCCAGCAGGTCAGGAGTCACCCCATGTACTCCCCCACCCCGGCCGACTGGCACGAGGCCAACCGCGCCCACTGGGACGAACGCGTTCCCCTGCACGCCGCGGGCGATTTCTACGACCTCGACGCCTTCCGGGCCGGCCAGGACCCCTTGCGCGACTTCGAGCTGGCCGAGGTCGGCGACGTCTCCGGCCGCTCGCTGCTGCACCTCCAGTGCCACATCGGCCTCGACACCCTGTCCTGGGCCCGGCACGGCGCCTCCCGTGTCGTCGGCCTCGACTTCTCCGAACCGGCGGTGGGCATCGCCCGCGATCTCGCCCGCGATCTCGGTCTCGGCCAGGACCGGGCGGCCTTCGTCGCGGCGGACGTGTACGACGCGGCCACCGCGGTTCCGGACCCGTCGTACGACATCGTCTACACCGGCGTCGGTGCGCTGTGCTGGCTGCCCGACATCGGCCGCTGGGCCGAGACGGCGGCCTCGCTGGTGGCGCCCGGCGGGTTCCTGTACCTCTGCGAGTTCCATCCGCTCACCGACGTCCTCGACGACGAGACCGGCTCGCGGATCACGTACGACTACTTCGCCCGTGACGCCTGGATCGAGGAGAGTCCGGGTTCGTACGCGGCCGAGGGTGCCGAGTTCGTCCACAACCGGCGCGTGGAGTGGCAGCACCCGGTCGGCGAGGTCGTCTCTGCGCTGGCGGCGGCCGGGCTGCGCATCGAGTTCCTGCACGAGCACGACGTCTCGCTGTTCCGGCGGTTCGGGTGCTTCGAGCGGCGGGACGGCTACTTCCGCTATCCGGCGGACCGGCCGCGGATCCCGCTGATGTACTCGGTCCGGGCCCGCAGGGACTGACCGGGGCCATGGCCGGGAGCGGCGTTCGCGCGGGCGAGTCGAACCGACCCCGCAGGCCGGGCCCGCCCGGCTGCCCCGTACCGTAAGGGTGTGTACCGGTTTCTGCTGACGCCCCGATGGTGGGGGATCAACGTCTTCGTGCTGTTGTCCATCCCCTTCTGCATCTTCATGGGGTCCTGGCAGCTGGGCCGGTTCGAGGACCGCGTGCAGGACCACCGGACAGCGACCGAGCAGGTCTCCGAGGCACGGCACGAGGCGCCCCGGCCGCTCGGCGAGATGCTGCCGGTGACCAAGGCGACGTCCGGCAAGCTCGTCACCGCGACCGGCCGCTACGGCAAGCAGCTGCTGGTGCCCGGCCGGGAGCTCGACGGCAAGCAGGGCTTCTACGTCCTGACGCTGCTGCGCACCGACTCGGGCGAGGCGCTGCCGGTGGTCCGTGGCTGGCTGCCCGGGACCGCCGACGCGGCGAAGGCGCCCGCCGCGCCCGAGGGTGAGGTCACGGTCACCGGGGCGCTCCAGGCGTCCGAGACTCCTGGGGACAACGGCGTCAGTGCGCAAGGCGGCCTGCCGGCCGGGCAGACCGGGGCGATCAGCGCGGCGTCTCTGGTGAATCTGGTGCCGTACGACGTGTACGACGCGTGGGTCACGCTGGCGAAGGGTGACTCGGGGATGAAGGCGGTGCCGGCGAGTGCGCCGCCGGACACCGGGCTGGATCTGAAGGCGTTCCAGAACCTCGGTTACACCGCCGAGTGGTTCGCCTTCGTCGGGTTCGTGATCTTCATGTGGTTCCGGTTGCTGCGGCGTGAGGTGGAGTTCGCGCGGGACGCGGAGCTGGGGCTGGTGGCGGAGGAGGAGCCTGTCGCCGTGGACGCCGGCAGCAAGTGACGCGCCGTCGCTGCTGAGGGCGGGTGGGTCCGCAGCCCGGCGGAGCGGGGTGCCGCCCCCGCCCACCCTCCCCCGAGCTCTCGGCTTCGCTCGAGCAGGGAGATC